>CAYJLB010000114.1:0-2072 GCA_964370845.1 uncultured Oscillospiraceae bacterium | reverse complement strand
AGAAAATTATTTTATACAGTAATAAGCGATAATGGATATAATGCAATTTGTGCAGCTGATGGAATTGATGCCTTTGATGCACTTGACGAAACTCATATTGATTTGGTTGTTTCTGACGTTATGATGCCAAGAATGGACGGATTTGAGTTAATAAAAAACTTGCGTGAAGCCAAATATGAAATGCCTGTATTGCTTATTACCGCAAAAGGAGCTCCCGAAGATAAAAGACAAGGCTTTAGAGCAGGAAGCGATGACTATATGGTTAAACCTGTTGATGTAAATGAGATGGTATGGAGAATTGAAGCACTTCTTAGACGAAGTAAAATTGCTACTGAAAATATTGTCAAGTTAAAAAATACAGAATTTAATGCTGATACATTAGTTGTAACAAGTGCAACTGAAAAAATTGAACTTCCACAAAAAGAGTTTAATTTACTTTTTAAATTAGTATCCTCACCAAACAAAGTTTTCACAAGAAGGCAGTTAATGGATCACGTTTGGGGAGTTGACACCGAGTCGGACGAGCATACTTTAGATGTTCATATAAGCAAATTAAGGGTGAAATTTAAAGATAATAATGACTTTGAAATTTCAACAGTGCGAGGACTTGGGTATAAGGTGGTGGAAAAGTGAAAAAAATAAGGAATAGAAAATATAAAATAAATACTATTGTATTGTTATTGACTTTCTTAATGTTAATTGCAGTAGCATCAATAGGTGTAATAGTGAATAATTTTGCACCATTTAATTTAGGAGTAAGAGATTTACCAGTAGTTAGATTGATTTTTGCAGTTTTGCTATGTTCAGTTATTGGAACTATTGCAACTAAATTAGCGAGCAAAAAGGCTGTGGATACAATAATTGAAATAGAAAAGGCAACAAAAGAAATTGCGAGCGGAAATTATAATATAAGAATTGAAGAAAAAAGCAATCTTATCGAACTCGATGATATGTCCCATAATTTCAATCTTATGGCAAAAGATTTAGCTATGAATGAGATGATGAAAAGCGACTTTATTAACAATGTTTCCCACGATTTTAAAACTCCACTCGCCGCCATAGAAGGGTATGCAACTTTACTTAAAAATAAAAATCTTCCACCTGAAAAGATGGAAGAATATGCAAACCATATTTTATTTAACTCAAAAAGATTAACAAAAATGACAAGCAATATTTTGTTGCTTTCAACCCTTGATAATAGCAGAATTGTTTTAAATAAATCAGATTTTTCCCTTGACGAGCAAATTCGTGAGATGATTTTGCTTTATGAAAATGAATGGAGTGAGAAAAATCTTGACTTAGATATTGATTTAGCGACAGTTAGCTTTAATGGCGACAAAGATTTGCTCTCACATGTTTGGCAGAATTTAATTTCAAATGCAGTGAAATTTTGCGATGATAATGGAACAATTTCTGTTAAATTAACAAAAGAGGATAATAAAATTCAATTTTCAATCTCAAATACAGGAGGCTTTATAAAGAAAGAAGATTTACCAAAAATATTCGAAAAATTCTACCAAACAGATACTTCAAGAGCCTCAAAAGGCAACGGTTTGGGTTTATCAATTGTAAAAAAAGTGGTGGATTTGCACGGGGGAGAAATTTTAATTTCAAGTGAAGAAGATAAGATGACTGAGTTTATTGTTCAGTTTATTATTTGATGTGATTTCTTTTTCGTTCCGTTAAGGAAACTAGATAAGGTCAAGCTTATCAAACCTGTTTTTTCAAAATATGTAAAAATATATTCCTAAAATTCTAATGCTTAGTTCTTCAAAAAACTTCGTTTTAATCGACTTTTAAAAAGCCATATTATTTATAGTACCATCTTTTGCAAGCAGTGTTTCATTGTACACACTGACGCCATTTTGCTTGTTGGGAAACATTCCCAATCCCTTAAAACCCCTCAATAAATTGAGTAAACTATAATTAAATACGTCTTGAAAATGGTAAAAAAACAAAAGAAAAAATAATTCCACATCCAAAATTAATGACTTTGAGTGTGGATGTTTTCTTTTTTAACGGTACTTTCTAAATCTGTATTCAAGATTTTATCAACATTTTGTTTAACGATT
>CAYJLB010000113.1:0-2320 GCA_964370845.1 uncultured Oscillospiraceae bacterium | reverse complement strand
TTTTTTGGAAATTATTTCAATTTTATTTTCAGAAATGTATCTTTCATAATTTCCCAATTCAAGTGGGAAAACTTCTTCTTTTTCAATAAGTGATAATATTTTATCAGCTGCTTCTAAAGTTATTTGGCAACCATCGCTTCCGTAAACTTTGTAGCCATTATATTTTGCTGGATTATGGCTTGCGGTTATTACAATTCCAGCATCACATTTTAAATCTCTTACCGCAAAAGAAAGCATTGGAGTAGGCATAAGTTCTTTGTAAATATAAACTTTTATCCCATGATTTACTAAAACTTCCGCTGCGGTTTTTGCAAATTCATAGCTCATATTTCTGCTATCATATGCAATTGCACAACTAGCATTTTCTGTTGAACTAAGGTATTTAGCAAGGCCTTTTGTAGCTTTCCCTATGGTGTAAACGTTCATTCTGTTGGTTCCGGCACCTAAAACGCCTCTAAGTCCACCTGTTCCAAACTCTAAGTCTTTATAAAATCTGTCATCAATTTCTTGGGAATTATCCTCGCAACTTTTTAACTCAGAAAATAATTTTTCATCAGATTTAATTTGTTCACACCAAATCTTATATACATTAAAACTATCTCTCAACTTAATTCTCCTCACATTTAATCCACATTATTTCGTAAGGTTTCAAGCTAATTTTATCATTTACATAATTTTCAGTAATTAGATTTACACCTTTAAAATTAGCATCTAAAGCCAAAGTTTCATTTGAAATATTTATAAGTACAACAATTTTTTTATTGTCTTTAATTCTTTCAACAGCAAAAACTTTTTTGTCTAAGAAAAGAACTTTTTGAGTTGCATCTGGACTAAATTCCTCGTGAGATTTTCTTATATTTAATAATTTAATAATACTATTGAATATAATTTGTCTATTAGAAGGTTTATCAAGATTTTCACAGATAAAATCATAATCTAATTTTTCTCTATTAATACGTCTATTGATATTACTTGTTTTTTGTCCGAAATAATCATTTCTTGAACCCAACAAGCTGTGAACATAAATTCCTGGAACACCTTTTAATGAAATCAATAATGCTTGTGCAGCAATAAATTTAGCTATTCTATTTTCATCGCTTTCTTCAGGTGAAGCCAAAGCATCTTGATAGTTAATGTTAAGTTCATATGGGCTTTGTGTTCCGTCGCCATTATCTTTATAAGAAATATTTCCGCCATTTCTTAAAGTTGCATCAAATAAAATTTGTTGTTCGTCTTTAGAAAGTATTCCCTCGGTAGGTCTTACACCAATGCCGTCGTGAGAGGATAAAAAGTTAAAAAATGCATTTTCCTCACTTAAATCTTCAAGGCTATCAAGCCAATTACTTATTCTATCAGAATTCCCTGTTAATAATGTAAACATTGTAAGTGGAGGAAGTGGGAATTGATAAACTAAGTGAGCCTCGTCATATCCGTTTCCGAAATAACTAATGTTATCTTTGTGAGGAACGTTGGTTTCAGTGATAATATATGTATTAGGTTGGTATTTTTCAAGTACCGCGCGCATTAATTTTACACCTGCATGAGCTTGTGGTAAGTGTATACAAGAAGTACCTTTTTCTTTCCACATAAAGCCAATCGCGTCAAGTCTTATGAATTTTGCTCCTCTTTTTGAGTAATCTAAAAGTATATCTAAAATTTCAATTAATAAATCAGGATTTTTAAAGTTCAAATCTATTTGGTCATCACTAAAAGTTGTCCAAACAAATTTTTCGCCTTCAACAGTTTGCACTTTAGTAAGCAAAGGTAGTGCTCTAGGTCTTGTAACTGCTGAATAATCTTCGTCAGGATCAGCTGTGATGAAATAGTCGCTATAAGGTTTTTCACAATTCAAATATCTCTTAAACCAATCACTATGAGCGGAAGCATGGTTTATTACAGCATCAAACATCATAGAGTAGTTTTCCGATATTCTTTCAATATCGCCCCAGTCACCTAAGTCGGGATTGATTTCTCTATAATCTACTACTGAAAAACCATCGTCGGAAGTAAATGGAAACATAGGAAGCAAATGAATTGTATTTATTGCATTTCCAACATATTTTTGCATAAAATTATTTAAAACATCAAGTCCATTTTTCCCTTTTGAAGTAATGCTATCACCATAAGTAATTAACATAACATCATTTTGATTAAGTTTTTCTTTTTCAGTATCATCGAGATATTTCGCGAAATTCACTTGTATTTTATCCAAAACATATTTAACTGTTTTTTCATCTTCATACATAAAATTTTATAGTTGTTCAATTTTTTCCATAAATTACAATACCACCTTTGAGAAATCGTTTTTTTGACTAACAGC
>CAYJLB010000112.1:0-2323 GCA_964370845.1 uncultured Oscillospiraceae bacterium | reverse complement strand
CAAAATCCGACCAACATATGCTTTTGAAAAATCGCGTGAGCTATCTTGCTCATTTATCAAACTATAGCGTGTCTGCCAGCGGGGGCTTCCCCGCCTAGATTATGCCGGTGTGGAAGGCTTGCATTAACATTTCTAAATCATTTATCTTCTTAAGAATAACTTCGCCTATGTCAGTATCCTTTATGGTCAAACGCTGTGGGTATTCCTCAACCAAAATATTTTTTGAGTGCATGTCATCATTATTCTTTATTACTTCGTCCACTCCCTTAAATGGCTGATGCTCGGAAATTAAAAGTTGATAACTATTTGAAATTAGAGTGTAACCAGAAATTCCTGTCACTTTTTGATAAGCTTTTGAAATTCCTCCGTCAATAATTAACAGCTTTCCACCTGCTTTGATAGGGGACTCGCCCTTGACAATTTTTATTGGAACATGCCCGTTCACAATGTGAGAACAACGAGCTGAAATTCCAAATTCACGCAAAATCATCTCCGCAGTAGGTCGGCTTTTTATGTATTCATAATAAGGGTCTTTAGGCTCGTCCCAACTTGATTGGTCAGAAATAAATGAACGTTCAAAGGTTGACATTTTAGTTTTTCCGTTAAGAGGTGATAATTGGGAGCACCACAAAAACCACATAAAATCAAGTCCAAATACTTTCTGCTCTCCTTTACCATAACCGCCCATTCTACAAATCTTGTCGCAAATATCCAGCAGGCTTTTTCCGCTGTATTCAACTCCATTCAAAGTTAAACATGCAAAAGAGCCGTCTTCGGACATGGGAATACAACCGTGATAAAGTAGATTATTGTTGCAAATATCATACATTCCACCATTTGTAAAGAGAAAATCAACATGTTTTCGCAGTAATTTGCTATGTAAAAATGAACGTCTTAATTGCTCCATTACAAGAGTTTCGTCATCGGTCAATGCATAAGGATCATCTTTGTCAACAGTTGGAAAATTCATATCATTTATTTCATATTCAATTCCGTCAACAATAACAGTTCCTTTTTCCCTGTCAATTTTATCAAGGAGCAATCTATTTTCCATTTTAAATTCAGGGCGAGATTTTATAATTTGTCCCTCAAGTTTAAGCTGAATAATTGTAATAGCTTTGTGGACTTTTGTTGCAACTTCCATATTGCTAATGTCGATGCTGTCAAGTTCATCTCCAGCTTTAGGGGAAAAATGTGTGCAAGGGTCATTTCTATACTGTTTAAGGGCAAAAATTGAAATAGGGCGAATGTTTATTCCATACCCTTCTTCAAGGCAGTTAAAATTGTTATAACGCAAGCTGTTTCTTATAACATTTGCAATAGAAGCAAGGTGCCCCATAGCCGCTGCCATCCACACAATATCGTGATTTCCCCATTGAATACCCACGTCGTGGTGGTCGCACAAATCTTCCATTACAAGATGTGCTGAGGGGCCTCTGTCAAAAATATCTCCTATAATATGAAGCTTATCCACAATCATTTTTTGTATAAGGTGAGAAAGCTCGATAATAAACGAGTCCGCCCTATCTACATCAATAATTGTCTTAATAATATTATCGAAATAAAGTTGTTTGTCCACTTCGAAATTGTCGGTGTACATAAGTTCTTCAATTATATAGCGAAAATCTTCAGGGAGAATTTTTCGCACTTTTGAACGTGTATATTTTGAAGTTACAACTCTACAAATTGTTGCCAAACGCATTAGCAAGTCTTTATACCAGTCACTTGTGCAGACACCTTTTGCTGATAAATCGGCTAATTTTTCTTGAGGATAATAAATAATTGTAGCAAGCAAATCTTTTTCCTCACTTGAAATACTGTCACCAAAACAACTTTCAATTTTTCTCTTTATTGAACCAGAAGCATTTTTCAAAATATGAGTAAAAACCTCGTATTCACCGTGAATATCGCTTATAAAATGCTCCGTGCCTTTTGGAAGATTTAGTATTGCATTTAGGTTAATTATTTCAGTTGATGCTGCGTTAATGCTTGGGTAACTTTGCGAAAGAAGCTCTAGATACTTCTTTTGGGTTAAAAGTAAATCCTGACTAAACAATTTTTTTCCTCCTTATAATTTTATCTAATTTTAATTAAAGGGAGGAAAATGAATTCCTCCCTTTAATTGTTTAAAAGTATCTTTTTTATAATTTTTTCAAAATGATTGTAGGGGAGGCTTTGCTCCTCACTCTAGCGGATAGGTTTTTTACATACTTTTTTTGTTTTTGATAGGTTTAGGTTTTGTTCGCTTGATTTTTCTAGGCAAAAGCAGACCGTAAAAATAAAAACAAGATAGTTTTTATTTTTACTACTATTTTCGTCGCAA
>CAYJLB010000111.1:0-2328 GCA_964370845.1 uncultured Oscillospiraceae bacterium | reverse complement strand
GACGTAAGTTCACTTGTAGTAGGATTTTTCGTAATTATAGCTTTATTTATTGTTTGTAACTACTTAGTTTCATCAATTAATGACGGTAACGGAAGTGTAAAAACTATTTCAATGGCACTTGCATATTCCTCATTACCAGCTATTATTTCAATGATTTTGGTTACAATTTTATCTTATTGTTTAGTTGAAAATGAAGCATTTATTATGACTTTAATAATGATAATAGGCGTAACTTGGACAATAGTTTTAATGTTTATTGGACTTCAAACTATTCACGATTATAGTTTTGGGGAAACAGTAAAAAGTATATTAGTTACCGCAGTTTTAATGTTAATAATTGCAATAATGCTTATCATATTAACAATAATGTCAGAAGAATTGTGGAAATTTATTACATCAATATTTACGGAGGCGACAAGAAATGTTTTCTAAATACAAAAACATTAAAGTTTCATTAATGGCTTTAATTCTAGCATCTGCTACATTAACGACTTTTTTAACAGCAAATGCTTCTTATATTCCAACAAATTTGGACACAAAATTGCCTCCACAAGAAGTAACTTTTGAAGAAGTTGATTTTTCCGAATATGAAAAAATTGCTGAAAACGACAATTTGATTTTCTATTTCCGTGATGACAGAGATGTAATGGCTGTCTACGATAAAGAATCAAGTGATAGTTTTAAAACGGGGCTGGATATTCCTTTTGAGGACGATGATTTACCTGTTCGTGAAGCTAATTTAAATGATACTTTTAAAGCAATGGCAAACTCATTAATTACTGTGGAATATTATGATAAGAACTCAACTAAAAGAGTTTCCTCAGCGGGAAGTGATGATTCAGTTTCTACTTTAACAATGACTAGTGAAAACACAGCTGATTTCGTTATTGATTTTGGAGAAATTGACTTGCAAGTTACTGTAGTATTAACTTTTACTGATACAGGAATTGTTTATGATATTCCAGCTGGAACTATTCAGGGTGAAGGGAAAAGTTTACTTACAAATATTCTAATTACTCCATTTTTAGGTGCTTCTGGCGGTGTTGAGGAATACTTGAACGAAGAAACTGGTCGCTATGATGACCCTGTTGATAAAGAATTAACTTCTGGATATATTTTAGTTCCAGACGGAAGCGGAAGTTTAATCAGATTTGAAGAAACTAATGCTACTTTTTCTGAATATGTAGGCGATGTTTATGGTGAAGACCCTGCAACAAAAACATATTTCATCGATTATATGGGCTATGCTTCGGGAGCGCACAATGTGACAATGCCAGTTTTTGGAATTGCACATGGTAATGACCAAAAAGCGTTTGTAGCTTATTCAACAAGCGGTGCAGAGTATATGTCAATTATTGCAAGACCAAAAGGAAATATGAGCTTAGAGTATTATTTAGCGTATCCAAGTTTTCAATACAACACTAATTACTTTAAAGTTTATAACGCAAAAGGTGACGGATTTTTCACAGGGTTTGAAGAACCTTATCAATATGAATTATCAATGACTTATGATTTTATTTTTGAAGGCAGTGAATATTCCGCTGATTATTTTGGAATGGCTTTAACTTATAAAGACTATTTAACTGAAAACGGAATGTTACAAGATAATACAGTAGCTTTGGAAAATGAAAGCACTCCGATTAGACTTGATTTTATTATGGCTGATGCGAAAAACAGTTTATTTGGAACAAGTGAAGTAGTTGTTACAAACACTGATGATGTTGAAAATATTCTAAATGAAGTTACCCAGCTTGGAATAACTAATATTAACTCAGGACTTTTAGGTTGGCAGAAAAAAGGTGAAACTCTTTCAAAACCTTATAGTATGTCCTATTCAGGTGCAATTGGTAAAGAAGGGGACTTTGAAGATTTAATTTATAGTTTTGGAGAAATGGGAATTGACATTTCTTACTCAAGAAACTTTTCACAAATTAATGAGGAAAGCGTAAATAGCTACACAAATGCTGCAAAACACGCAAACGGATTATATTTAACAATAAATCACGGGGCAGTTTTACCTAGCAATGCAGTTGTAAGTGACTTTACATATGCCCTTCCTTATAAAGCTGCTGATTGGCTTGACACTTTTTATAACAATGCAAAAGATTACAGTAGTTCAATTACAGTTGACGGAATTACAAACACTTTAGTTTCATCTTATGACGATGATGTAGTTGAATTCTCATTACAAGAGGGAATTACGGCTTATCAAGAACAATACGCTTTGATGAGTGAAGATGTGATTATCAATTCTAACAGCCCTAACTTATACTTATGGAAAGATACAACAAGATTTTTACAAACTCCTGTAACTAGTTCAAGATATAT
>CAYJLB010000110.1:0-2344 GCA_964370845.1 uncultured Oscillospiraceae bacterium | reverse complement strand
CACAAATGAAAAATCTCTATTTATCAAAAATAATTTATTTAAAACTCCATTAAAAAATATAGATTTTACAAAAAGTCAATTTATCTCCCCTACTGTTTCAGATAATTTTAAGGAACTTTATAAAGTAATATTAAACCCTCAACAAGCAAACGATTTAGTATCTTTACTAGGAATTATAATTAAGTAAAAATAAAAAGTGCAGTGTAAAAACTGCACTTTTTTTAATTTTACTATAATTTCATTATGCTATTTTCGCTGTCACAAAAAGCTATAAAATCATCTTCAGACATTGGTTTTGCGTAATAATATCCTTGTACTATATCGCAACCCATTTCTTTTAACGCCATTAAATCCTCTTTAGTTTCTATTCCTTCAGCCACAGTTTTTATGTTCAAATCTTTTGAAAGCCTTATAACACTTGCAACAACTGCAATACCACGTTCACGAGATTGAGATTCAACGAAAAAGCTTCGGTCTAATTTTAGTACATCCACAGGAGTATTTTTAAGCAATCCTAAAGAACTATATCCTGTACCAAAATCGTCCATAAACACCTTAAATCCTTCTTTATGCAAATTATTTATAAAGGAAATTAAGTCGCATTCGTTACTTAACATACTTGTTTCTGTAATCTCTATCCCTAAATATTTAGGATCAACTTCATATTTTTCACATATAGCTGTCAAATTTGAAACAAAATCTAAAGAATACAAGTTTTTTCTTGAGAAATTTACTGAGATAGTAAAAGGCTCTTTTCCATCTTTTCTCCATGCCTTTAAGAATTTGCAAGCTTGTTCAAACATATACATATCAAGCTTTAAGATGAACCCGTTTTTCTCAAAGATAGGGATAAACTCATTGGGCGCTCTAAACCCTGAAGGACTAATCCACCTAACAAGAGCTTCAGCGGCAATCATTTTCCCTTCCTTTAATCCAAGTTCAGGTTGCAAAACCATCTTAAATTCCTTATCTAAAAGGGCTTTTTCCATAGTATTTTCAATTTCTTTTACTTTTATTGCATCAGTTAAATATTCATCAGAATAAACACTGTTATGCAACTTTTCTTCTTTTGCATTATGATGAGCAATGTTAACTTTTTCAATACAAGCCGAAATATCTTCTAAGTCAGTTTCAATTATATAATAATATCCCGAAACAATTCGCAAATTATATTTAAAATTCTCACCCAAAATATTAAATAATCTTCCTCTATATTCGTCATACCAGTTTTGACATTCTTCATTTGAATAAGCTATTAAAACCAAAAACTCATCATTATGTATGTGGGCGGACAATGACTTATATTTATCATCATTTCCAATTGCAAGAGCCATACTTTTAAGGGTCTTATCCCCTTCCAATACATTTAAGGTTTCGTTTACAAGCCTAAAGTTTTCTATATCAAACTTTATCAGTAAAAACTTTTTATTACTATTCTCACTTATAAATTTTGGTGCATCTAGTTTAAATTTTACTAAAGTATTAATTTTCGTAAGCGGTGAAACATAAGCGATTTTTTCGATATTTTTAAGATGTCTACGTCGAGTAATACCAATTAAATATCCAAACAAACATATAATTAGCACTAACGCGATGGAAACTATTGCACTCACAATAATAATAACATTTGTAGTGGATTGAATTATTGATTCAGGAATAATAGACATAATTGACCAATCTTTTACTCCAACTGGTGAATAAATTAGTCGATATAATTCCCCATTAAATTCAATTTTACGCTCACCACTGCCTTGATTTCCAATATCATTTTTAAGAAGTTCAAATTCTTCCAAATCCTCAACATTTAAATCAGATATTGAATTAAAAGCATTTGAGGATGGAGTAAAGTATGAATTTTCTACACCATTAGAAATTATATTCCCTTGACTATCAATCAAAAGGTTAGCAAAAATTCCATCAAACGGGTTCCCGAACATGCTATTAAGAGTTTCAACATAAATAAGCCCTGCTAAAACTCCACGAATTTCACCATTTGCTATCATCGGCGTAGAAATGACTATAGTGCTAATGTCGTTATATCCAGTATCAATTAGCTCACTTATTGCAGTTGCACTAAGCATTGCATTTTGAAAATAATCCTCATCAAAAGCATCTCCAACATTACCATCACTGCCCACTGCATAGCCATATGGATTTATTACCATAGTATAATCAAAAGCAGCAGAAATATAATCATACTCTCCAGAATTATAATCAATATATCTTAAATAATCCCAAACTGGTAGTAATGATGCAGTTGATTCAAGCAAGTTAATATTTGATTCAAATTTTAATTGAAAAGTTTCTACATTATTATCCATAAGCTGTTGAATACTTTGTTCAG
>CAYJLB010000109.1:0-2457 GCA_964370845.1 uncultured Oscillospiraceae bacterium | reverse complement strand
TGCTTTCACAATTAAAAAAAGAAGTTTACAAGGCTAATATGGATTTAGTCAAGTACAATTTAGTGACTTTTACTTGGGGAAATGTTTCTGGGATAGATAGAGAAAGCGGATATTTTGTCATTAAGCCAAGCGGTGTTGAATATGACGTTTTGACTCCTGAAGATATGGTTGTGGTTGACTTAGAGGGAAATATTATTGAGGGAAAATACAAGCCTTCTTCCGACACAAAGACCCATATTGAACTGTATAAAAAATACCCTGAAATAGGTGGAATTGTGCATACTCACTCAAAAGTGGCGGTTTCGTGGGCAAGTGCAAATAGGAACATTCCAAACTACAACACAACCCACAGCGACTATTTCCACAAGGACATACTTTGCACAAGGTCGCTAACAGCGCAGGAAGTTGATGCTGATTATGAAAAAAATACAGGGCTTGTGATAATAGAAACGTTTACAAAAAATGATTACAACATAAAGCATAACCCAGGTGTAATTTGTGCCAATCATGGACCTTTTTCTTGGGGAAAAGATGCAAATGAGGCTGTTCATAACGCTGTTGTTCTTGAAGAAGTTGCAACTATGGCTTATTACGCTGAAAGTTTGAACAAAAACATTGAAAAAATACCAGATTTTGTTTCAGATAAACATTTTACAAGAAAACATGGTGATAATGCTTACTATGGGCAGAAGTAAATTATAAAGGAGAAAATTGAAAATGAAATTTTTTATTGACACAGCAAACGTTGAGGACATCAAAAAAGCAAATGACCTAGGAGTAATTTGCGGAGTAACAACAAATCCGTCGCTAATTGCAAAAGAGGGCAGAAATTTTGAGGAAGTTATTGCAGAAATCGCTTCTATAGTTGACGGACCTATCAGCGGTGAGGTTAAAGCTACAACAATTGACGCTGAAACTATGGTTGAAGAAGGGAAAGCAATAGCTTCTATTCACAAAAATATGGTTGTAAAAATTCCTATGACAACAGAAGGTTTGAAGGCTTGTAAACAACTTACAGCTTTAGGAATTAAAACAAATGTTACCCTAATTTTCAACGCTAATCAAGCTTTACTTGCGGCTCGTGCTGGTGCTACTTATGTTTCACCATTTTTAGGAAGACTTGACGATATTGGGGAAAAAGGTATTAATTTAGTTGAAACTATTGCTGAAATGTTTTCAGTAGCAGGTTTAGACTGTGAAATTATTGCCGCAAGTATTAGAAATCCTATTCACGTTACTGACTGTGCTTTAGCTGGTGCAGACATTGCGACTGTTCCTTATTCAGTTATTGAACAAATGACACAACACCCGCTTACTGATATTGGAATTGAGAAATTTATTAAGGATTATGAGGCTTCGGGGCTTGCTTAAAAAATTCAGAAAGGAATTAATTTTAATGACTACTTTCCAACTAAAACAAGTTGCTAATGAAGTGCGAAAAGGTGTTTTGACTGCTGTTTTTAATGCAAAATCAGGACACCCAGGTGGATCTTTGTCAGCAACTGAAATTTACACATATTTGTACTTTAAAGAAATGAATATTGACCCTGAAAATCCAAAAAAAGAAGATAGAGACCGATTTGTTTTGTCAAAAGGGCACACTGCTCCTGGGTATTATTCAACCCTTGCACAAAGAGGATTTTTCCCTGTAGAAGACCTTAAAACTTTGCGAAAAGTAGGTTCATATTTACAAGGTCACCCAGATATGAAAAATATTCCAGGTGTAGATATGTCCTCAGGCTCGCTAGGTCAAGGAATTTCTGTGGCTGTTGGTATGGCTATTTCTGCAAAATTATCAGAAGAAAATTATAGAATTTACACACTTTTAGGCGATGGCGAACTTCAAGAAGGTCAAGTTTGGGAAGCTTCAATGCTTGCTGGACATAGAAAACTTGACAACTTAGTTGTAATTGTTGACAATAATGGCTTGCAAATTGATGGAGCTATTGACGATGTAAACTCACCTTATCCTATTGATGAAAAATTTAAGGCTTTTAACTTTAATGTAATAAATGTTGACGGACATTCCTTCGAAGAATTAGAAAAAGCTTTCAAAGAAGCTCGTGAAGTTAAAGGCAAACCTACTGCTATTATTGCTAAAACTGTAAAAGGAAAAGGCGTTTCTTTTATGGAAAATAAAGCTTCATGGCATGGCAGTGCTCCTAATGAAGAACAATATAACTTAGCTATGGCTGAATTAAGGAAAGAGGGGTAAAAGTTTGAAAATAAATTTTCAAACTCCGTTTTGTGCTTTTCGCCAAATACGACGGGCGAAACTTTTTTACTGTAAAAATTTGATAAAAAAGTCGCACAAAACTTAGAAAGGAATGGTCATAAACATGTCAGAAGTAAAGAAAATTGCCACAAGGGAAAGCTATGGAAATGCTTTGGTCGAACTTGGAAAAGAATATAAAGATTTAGTTGTTTTAGATGCTGATTTATCGGAAGCTACAAAGA
>CAYJLB010000108.1:0-2501 GCA_964370845.1 uncultured Oscillospiraceae bacterium | reverse complement strand
ATTTAATTTTAAACCAAAAACAAGCCATCTTACAAAAAGGTGGCTCGTTTCAAAAGGAGTGACAATTACAAATGAAATATTTATTAGGAATAGACTTAGGAACTTCGGGAACTAAGACAGTTTTATTCGATGAAAAAGGAAAGAAAATTGCAAGTAAAACAGTTGAATATGACTTAATCCAACCACAAAACGGCTGGGCAGAACAAAATCCTAATGACTGGTGGGAAGCGGCTGTTACTACAATAAAAGCTGTTACTCAAAATGTTGATAAAAAAGACATTGTAGGACTTGGAATTTCGGGGCAAATGCACGGACTTGTAATGGTTGACGAAAAGGGCAAAGTTATTAGAAATGCCATTCTTTGGTGTGACGGTCGAACTACAAAAGAGTGCGCTGAAATTACTGAAAAAGTTGGAAAAGAAAGGCTAATTGAGATTTCTGCCAACCCAGCTTTAACAGGATTTACTGCGGGGAAAATTTTGTGGGTAAGGAAAAATGAGCCTGAAAATTATGCTAAATGCCATAAGATTTTGCTGCCGAAAGATTACATTAGGTTTAAGTTAACAGGACTTTTTGGACAAGATGCTTCCGACGCTTCGGGTACAAATCTTTATGATGTTAAAAATCGTTGTTGGTCGAAAGAAATACTTGAGAAGTTAGAAATTGAAGAAAATTTACTACCTGAATGTAAAGAATCCGTTGACATTGCTGGAAATATTACCGAAAAAGCAAGCGAAATCACAGGACTTTCCACAATCACAATCGTTTGTTTTGGTGCTGGTGACAACGCTTCGGCGGCAATTGGAACAGGTGTTGTTTCAACAGGAAAAGCTTTTACTACAATTGGAACTTCGGGAGTAATTTTTGCTCATTCCGAACAACCACAAATTGACATTAAAGGTCGAGTTCACACATTTTGCTCCGCTGTTCCAAACAAATACACAATAATGAGTTGCACTTTAGCGGCTGGAATGTCGTTAAAATGGTTTAGAGATAATTTTTGTGGTTCAGAAGTTGAAGTTGCAAATGCACTTGATGTTGACAGCTATTATTTGATTGACAAAGAGGTTGAAAAGCTGCCTATTGGAGCGGAAAAACTCATTTATCTCCCCTATTTAATGGGTGAGAGAAGTCCTATTTTAGATGAAAAATCCCGTGGAGTTTTCTTTGGTTTATCAGGAATTCACACAAAATATCATATGGCAAGGGCGATTATGGAAGGCGTTATGTACTCTCAAAAAAATTGCCTTGACGTAATAAATGGAATGGGAGTTTTCCCGACACAAATGTACGCTTGTGGCGGTGGTGGAAAGTCTAAAATCTGGCGTCAAATGATGGCTGATATGTATAACTCTCCTGTCTTAACCCTTGAAAATGAAGAAGGTCCTGCTCTTGGAGTTGCAATTTTAGCTGCTGTTGCTTGCAATATTTACCAAAACATTGAGCAAGCTTGTGACGTTATGGTTAAGACAAAGGAAACTTTAGAGCCTATTCAAGAAAATACTTGCGAATATGATAAATTCTACGCTATTTACAAGGACTTATATCCGAATTTAGCGGAGAGTTTTGGGAAGTTACATAATATTTAATTAACAAAGGAGAAAATTGAAAATGAAATTTTTTATCGATACAGCAAACGTTGAGGACATCAAAAAGGCAAATGACTTAGGAGTAATTTGCGGAGTAACAACAAATCCGTCACTAATCGCAAAAGAAGGCAGAAATTTTGAGGAAGTTATTGCAGAAATCGCTTCTATTGTGGACGGACCTATCAGCGGTGAGGTTAAAGCTACTACAACTGATGCTGAAACTATGGTTGAAGAAGGAAAAGCAATTGCTTCTATTCACAAAAATATGGTAGTAAAAATCCCTATGACAACAGAAGGTTTAAAGGCTTGCAAACAGCTTACTGCACTTGGAATTAAAACAAATGTTACACTAATTTTTAACGCTAATCAAGCTTTACTTGCAGCAAGAGCTGGAGCTACTTATGTTTCTCCATTTTTAGGAAGACTTGACGATATTGGGGAAAAAGGTATTAATTTAGTAGAAACTATTGCTGAAATGTTTTCTGTGGCAGGTTTAGACTGTGAAATTATTGCTGCTAGTATTAGAAATCCTATTCATGTGACAGACTGTGCTTTAGCAGGTGCTGATATTGCAACTGTGCCATATTCAGTTATTGAACAAATGACACAACACCCACTTACTGATATTGGAATTGAGAAGTTTATCAAAGATTATGAGGCTTCTGGGCTTGCTTAATAAGTTGATAAAATAGAAACGAATTGCACAATTCCCCCTTTTTAATATTGTGTCTAAAATATAAAAAAGACGTTAACTTTCTTAATTAGAAAATTAACGTCTTTTTTTATTTATTTTATTTCTCTATATTTTGAGTACGTGTTAGCTAGAGCCACCAAAAGTACAAACGGATTTAATGAAATATTTTATAAATACCCATTGTTCATACGTTGAAAATGGTTGTTTTGAAATTACTT
>CAYJLB010000107.1:0-2536 GCA_964370845.1 uncultured Oscillospiraceae bacterium | reverse complement strand
AATATTTAGATAAAATTCAAGAATGCCTTGAAAATGTGAAGGACATCAAAGCAAATAACCGAGAAAATGCACATTTGAACATTATGGAAACTCACTTTGATAACCACGAAAAAGCAAGCATTAAAGCTGAGTTTATCACAGGGACTTTTGTAAATTTATCCCAAATGATATTAAAAGTTGGAATTGCAACAACTATGATAGTGGGAGTTACTCTACTTGCCACAGGTGAAGTTTCACTTATAACTTTTCTTATATTTTTGATGATTGCTTCAAGAATTTATGACCCACTTTCAGGTGCACTTGTAAATTTAGCGGGAATATTTATCGCACTCAAAAGTGTTGAGCGTATGAAAGAGTTTGAAAATACAAAAATCCAAACAGGGAAAGAAAATATGTCACCAAATGGCTATGACATTAACTTTGATGATGTAGTGTTTTCTTATGGCTCTCAAAATGAGACATTGGACACAAGCGAAACTGTTTTAAACGGAGTAAGCTTTACTGCAAAACAAGGAGAAGTAACAGCTCTTGTTGGTCCATCGGGTGGCGGTAAATCCACAGCAATGAAACTAGCAGCAAGATTTTGGGACGTAAACAGCGGAAAAATTTCAATTGGTAGTGAAGATGTAAACAGCATTGAACCAGAAACGCTACTAAAAGAAATTTCTATTGTGTTTCAAGATGTAACCTTGTTTAATAATACAGTTATGGAAAACATTCGCATAGGAAAAAAGGGAGCTAGTGACGAGGAAGTTATAACTGCCGCTAAAAATGCACAATGCCACGACTTTATTATGTCTATGCCTGATGGTTATAACACTCTTATTGGTGAAAATGGTTCAAAATTATCAGGTGGTGAGCGTCAAAGGCTTTCTATCGCAAGGGCTTTATTAAAAGATGCACCAATTGTGCTACTTGATGAAGCTACTTCTTCCCTTGATATTCAAAATGAAAGTGCTGTGCAAAAGGCAATTTCAAAGCTTACAAAAAATAAAACAGTTATAGTAATTGCTCACAGAATGAGGACTATTGCTGGTGCAAATAAAATTGTACTGCTCAAAGAGGGGAAAGTTTCCGCCGTGGGAACTCATAGTGAGTTGCTTAAAAAATCTGCTGATTATGAAAATATGATAAGATTACAAACGGAAAGTATGAACTGGGTGCTGTCGTAAAGGAGAGAAATTATGCCAAAAAATCAATTTTTATCTCAAGCTGAAAGCTTTTTAAAAGAGCGATATGGCAAAGATTTAGGCGAGAAAATTTATTCTACCGCAAGCAAAAGATTTGAAGAAATTTGCAAAGAAAATGAAAACGAGCCTAAAGCAATGCACAGCCACACAAGAGCAAAAATTTATCCAGCAACAGCAATCTTTGAAGCACAAATGAAGCACGGTGTTGTAAGGCAAGTAGCAATTTCTTTTATAATGGAATTTTGCAAAAACCGAAGTGAGAATTATGCCAAAATAGTAAGGAAAATTATGAAAATTCCTGGAATTTATAAAAAAATGCCTATGACCTTTGGGAAAATGACGAAGAAAAAATTTGGTGTTAATCAAAATTTTGAGCAAACTTTTCACGAACTCTCTCCTAAAGAAATGCGTTTTGATATGACAAAATGCCCTTATGCGGATATCTTTACTAAATACGATTGCCCAGAATTAACTGTAGCTTTTTGTCGTGGAGATGACATAGTTTACGGAAATATGCACCCAAAATTAAAATGGTATAGAACAAAGACAATCGGCGACGGTGATAACTGTTGCAACTTTAAAATAACGGTGGTGGAATAAATGCTTACTTTTATAATTTTATCAATAATTTTTTGTGCGGGTTTTACTGTTGCGATATATTTTGCTTCAAAAGACCCTCTTAATGTTGTGATGAGTTATCCTAAAAATATAAGAGATAAAGTTGATAATTTGCCACAATATAAGAGTCATATCAAAAACACTAAGAAAAATCATATATTAAAGAAAATTCTCGCAGTAATTATTTTTATTGCTCTTATAGTGGGAATATTAATTTTTGTAGGTAAAACTGAGTTTTGGGAAGCTTTTCTATACACTTTTGCACTTTTTACAGTTGTAAATTTATATGATTTAGTTATTATTGACTGGATATGGGTGCCTTGTAGCAAACGTTGGATAATTAAGGGAACTGAAGAATTTATAAAGGAGTTAAACAGCAAATTCTATCATTTTATTGGCTTTTTAAAAGGGATAGTAATTGGTGCAATTGTATCGCTTATCTCAGCAACAATTTTAATTTTAGTAATTTAAGGAGGTATTATGTCAGATAAAATACAAAAATCATACAAATCCACAAAAAATATTTACGATGTGATAATAACACACAAAACTTGGTGGAGTAAGCTCTATTCTAAAGTAGTTTGGAAAGGTGGAGATAATAACGTAATTGCAAAAAAGTTACTGAATAAAATCCCTAATGATTTTAAAGGGAAAATCCTTGATGTTCCTGTTGGAACGGGAGTATTTACTTGTAAAAAATATAGCAAAATGAAAAAAGCTGATATAAC
>CAYJLB010000106.1:0-2609 GCA_964370845.1 uncultured Oscillospiraceae bacterium | reverse complement strand
TGCAAAACACCCGAAAAAGTAATTGAATTAATTTCAAATGAAAAAGTTGTTGAAAATTTATCCTTTTTCTTCAAAACTTTCAGCGAGCCTATCCGCATAAAAATTTTATTAGCTATGTTGCATAACGAAATATGCGTAAAAGATTTGGCGATTTTGCTTGAGGTTTCCCAGCCAAGAGTTTCAAATCAACTAAAATTATTAAAGTTAAACAACATAGTAAAAATTAGAAAAGACAAAAACAACATTTATTACAGTTTGGACGATGAACATATTCACGATATTTTAAGTATCGGGATAAGTCATCTAAATCACAAGCATTAAGGAGGAAATATGGAATTTTTACATAATTTATGGGAACTTTTTGTGGATATGTCGTTTTATATCGTAATCGGCTTGCTTTTTACAGGACTTTTACACGCATTTGTAAATAAAAACGCTATTTTAAAGCATGTAGGAAAAAAATCCACCGCTTCGGTTGTGAAAGCTTCGGTACTTGGTGTACCATTGCCTCTTTGCTCTTGTGGAGTTGTTCCCACAGCAATGTATTTAGGAAAAAGTGGAGCATCTAAAGGCGCTGTTGTCAGCTTCTTGACCTCCACGCCCCAAACAGGTGTGGATAGTATTATTGCTACATACGGGCTAATGGGGCCTTTGTTTGCAGTATATAGGGCAGTTGCAGCATTTATTTCGGGGATAGTTTCAGGAATTGTTACAAATATTCTTTCTAAAAAAGATGACTTGAATTATGCAACCTCAAAAACAAGTTGTGGTTGTTCCCATGAACATAATAACGAACCTAAGGTTTCTTCTTGTGGTTGTTCTCACGAACACGAGCATAACAACGAAGTTAAACCTAGTTTTACATCAAAGCTGAAAAGTGTTTTCACTTATGCTTTTGGCGAATTTTTAGATGAAATTGCTGGACATTTTGTGATAGGCCTAATTATTGCTGCACTTATTAGCACTTTTGTACCTGAAGCATGGCTTTCAAGCTTCTCAAATCCGTTGTTAAGTATGCTTATGATGCTTGTTATTGGTATACCTATGTACATTTGCTCAACTGCATCAATTCCCATCGCACTTTCTCTTATGATGAAAGGCATTTCACCTGGAGCAGCATTCGTTTTTCTATTTGCGGGGCCAGTTACAAATATCGCATCTTTGGCAATATTAGGGAAAACTTTAGGCAAAAAAGTTCTATCGATATATTTAGCTTGTGCGGGAGTATGCTCAATACTTTTTGGTTTTGTTTTAGATTTTATTATTGATTTTACAGGATATAGCGGAATTACAAATATTATCGAAAACTCTCACGAACATGAAATCCCCATTTATATGGTTGTAGTGGCAGTATTATTCGGAATTTTGGTATTAAAAAGTTTAATTAAAAAAATTATGCCTAAAAAACAGGTGTCAACTTGTAGCTGTCATTCCCATAATTAACCTTTCCTACAATTGAAATAAGCATTTGCTAGCTATACAAATGAAAATAATAGAATTTGTAAAAAAAGAGAGCATAGATAAAACTATACTCACTTCAAAATTAATAGCAAAGTTCCAACACTGATTAAAGCTACTCCGAGAATAGTTTTCCATGTAAAAGAATCGTGCAAAAATAACACTGCTAAAATTAAAGTTATAACTATACTTAATTTATCAATTGCAACCACTGTAGTAGTATCTCCACCAATTTGCAACGCTCTATAATAACAAAGCCATGATGCACCTGTTGCAAGTCCAGATAATATTAAAAAAAGCCAATTTCTTCGGCTTATTTCAGTTATTCCAGTTTGAGCATTCGTGATAAAAACCATTCCCCACGCCATAACTAAAACTACCATTGTCCTAATGGCGGTAGCTAAATTTGAGTTAACTCCATCTATTCCGACCCTTGCGAGTATAGATGTTAACGCTGCAAAAACAGCGGATAATAATGCCAAAATAAGCCACATAGTAAAAAAACTCCTATAAAAAAATTTTGAAGCAGAGGGTAGCAATGTTACTCTCTGCATTTATATATTTAAACCTATACCGTCAAAAATTTTGCAAACTCCACCATTTTTTATGTATTCAACTTTATTTGAGTCGGCTTTTGTAAGAGTGTAGTAAACTCCGTCCTCAATTACAACGTTGAAAATAACTTCTCTGTCAGCGTAAGTCATTAAAATATGACGGCTATTCTCAAATCTTTCTTTTCCTGAAAGCGTATATTTATAAAAGCTTGGAATCCATTCACTGTCAAGAGAATAGATTTCATTACCACTAAAATAAACAGTAGCTTCGATTAATTCAAGCTCAAAGAATTTAGCTCCATGAGATAGCATCTTTTGGGCTCATTATTTTATCCTCCTATAAGTAAAGCTAACCAGTATTAGTAAATTAATACTGCCAAGTTAGAAGTTGTTAACTAATGTATCACATTAAATTTTATTTATCAAGTTGTATAATATTATGCAACTATCACATTTTCATATTGCGAATTATATAAATTCGCAAAATTTTTCTTCTTTAATCTTTCTCAGTTAAAGTATTATGACTTATTTTAATCATAATACTTGCTAAAGATTCCATTTCTTCTTCAGAAAGACCATTAAATAGCCTATCTGCTT
>CAYJLB010000105.1:0-2651 GCA_964370845.1 uncultured Oscillospiraceae bacterium | reverse complement strand
TCAAACTTTATGCCCGTTAATATTTTTTATCCTATCAAGAATTGTATATTATTAATTCAACTGTTTAATAATAACTAGGAATAAACAAATAAATACCAAACGAAGCAGAAAGGAATGAGTATTTTTATGACAATTACTGATATTAGAGTGAGAAAAATCCTATCCGAGGGGAGATTAAGAGGTGTAATAAGTATTACAATTAATGATAAATTAGCAGTCCATGATATAAAAATTGTACAAGGAGAAGAACGTCTTTTTGTAGCTATGCCAAGTAGAAAAGACGATAATGGAGTTTTTAGAGATATTGTTCACCCTATCACACCCGAAGCAAGAAAAGAAATTGAAGAAATTATTTTAAACGCATTTATTCAAGAAAGCGAAAATAAAGAAAAAGAAAATATTCCTGAATAAAAATCACTAAATAATTAAATAATGATATTATCTTCCTTATTTATATATCCCTCTTTAATAACCTTTGCAAAAGCTGTATGTAATGGCAATTTGCAAGGGTTATTATTTATGTTTAAAGGGCAATCTTCCCAACATTTTTTCCCTACAATTGTAATTTCTAATGTAGCAGTTCCGATTTTTACAAGGTCACCTTTTTTAATTTTAGTGTAATCTACACCTGTGGTTTCGATATCGCCTTTGAATTTCTTTGCACAAAAGCCCTCCATTTGTTCCTTTGTGAAAAAGTTTTCTGTGGCTAAAAAACAAATTTGCCTATTAGCTTTATCCAAATTTTCAGGGAGTGTTAAAGATAGCTTTTCCACCTTAGTAGCTTCTTTATTCTCTCTTAAAAATAAATTTGTTACTTTCATAATATAATCTAATCCTTTCCGACTAATAATTTTAATTGACTTAAATGTTACAATGCTATATAATATAATGTAAAATGTATTGCGAGGGTTTATGAAATTTAATTCAAAAAGAAATAATGTTTATTTTGAAAATGGTGTTGTAATTAAAGAGTTTTCATCAAAAGAAGTTCTTGAAATAGAACAGAAAAATTTGTCCACACTAAAAAGTATAGGATTAAATGTTCCTAATATAATAAGTAGTAATGATAAGTCCATTACTCTCCAATTTATTGAGGGGAAGAATTTTTGTGACTACCTTGAAGAATTGCCCCTTGAAAGTTTTGAAAAGCTTGCAGAATATATTTTCAATTTTAATAAAATCACAACCTTTAACAAAGGGGATGTAAATTTACGCAATTTTATTTTCACAAAGGAAAATGAAGTTTTTGCCTTTGATTTTGAAGAAAATTTATGTAAAGGGAAAGTTGAAACCGATATTGGAAGAATTATTTCTTTTATTTCCACTTATAACCCCGAATTTTCTTGCAAAAAAAGTGAAATTGTAAAAATTTTTATTGATAAATCCTTATCTTTAGGGGGAGATTTTTTTAAGATAAAAGATGCATTTATAAAGGAAATTGAAGATATAATTAATAGAAGGAATTTATCACAAGATTTTTTAGAAAGGGCAATTACCTTCTTACACCCTCAACATCGTCCACAGGAATAGTGAAAATTACTCCTGTATTTGGTTTTGATAGGTCGCCCACAACGTCATAAATTACTTTTTTCGCAACTTCAAGTTTTTCCTCGTCAAGTAGGCAAAGGATAGTCCTACTATCCTCAACCCCGTGGTCGAAAAGTGCGTTTAACGAGCTAAATAGTGAGTTGTCGGAGTTTTTTAGTAGTGCTCTTGCCATTCCTGTTGAGTTTATTACAGTTGCACCTTTAATCCCTGCATTTGACCAATCTTCAAGCAAAAAGTCTTGCAAATTGGCGTCGCTTAAAATAAATACTAATAATTTCATAAAATGTCAATTCCTTCCTTATGTTATGATATAGTGTGTGGAGATGCTTACTTCAATTACTTCTCCGTAATTATAAGAAAAACTTTCCAGTATAGTTTTGACAAAAAAGTATCCTGAAATAGTTAAAACTAAAACTGCGATTAAAAAAGTAATATAAAAAACAATTAAGGTTTCCCGTGGTTTGCTTCGTTTATATTTTTTCATAAATATAATAGTTCCTTTAATTTTTATTGTTCAATGGCTTTTAACGGGTCAATGATAACAATATCCAATTTATTTTTTTCAGCAAGCCTTATTGTTTGCCCCGTGCCACTTCGATAATTATTTACTACTGCAATTAGCTTGTCCGAATTTTGAACCATGTATTCATTCCTTTTTTTCATACAATACTTTTCATAAAATTCACATAAATATATTACTTCATCTGCATTTTCAAGAATGATATTGAAATCCCACTTATATATTCCTTTAAAATTGTCGCCAAAAGTTTTGTATGGAATTGCACAAATTAGCTTTAGATTAGGATTTGTTTTTTTCAAAGTAGCAATTTGTTTCCCCGCCCATAAATCCACACCTCGGGACATTCCTGTAATAAAATTTGTGTAACCCGCCGAAATGGATTTTTCAATTTCCTTGTTGATTACATTTTTTAATAAGCGAGATTCTTTTGAAGCTGAATTTTCTATTGGGAGTTTTTCCGGTCTATGCCCCGAAAAGCATACAGTTAAGTTTTTCACATTTATGACCATTCCTTTCTGGATGTTTTGGGTGTCTTTTTTCACCCAATTTTTGAAGTGAAAAAAGTTTCGTTCTTAAGGGACGA
>CAYJLB010000104.1:0-2894 GCA_964370845.1 uncultured Oscillospiraceae bacterium | reverse complement strand
TATTTGAGAAGAATTGTCAATTGCCTCGCCATTAAAAAGATAATCAATTGCATTACTTTGTGTTGAACAAATTCGTCTTTTATACACAACACCATTGAATTTCTTTTTTAGCTCAATAAAAGCATTTCCATCACTATCAGGCTCACCATAAATACGAAGCCTTAATTTTTCTTTATATTTAGGTTTTTCAATAGAATGCCTTATTATCCTATAATCTTTTGTGTCAAAATAAATATTTGAAATTTTATGTCGCCCATATTGGTCAAGTTCCATATATTCGTTCATATTATTTTTTAATTCAAGATATTGGTTTTTTGTTAATTTATATTTAAGTTCATACCGCTTGAAATTTGTTTGTATCGACATTAAAAAAACTCCTTCCATATATAACCATTCATTTATTAGTTTCGTCCATGCTATTTGGAGAAAGCACAAAATGGAGTTTGAAATTTTTTCTTCAAACTTTACAATTATATAATATAACATTAACCTTAAATTAACCTTAAAAATCAAAATAATTTTTAAATTCCTTCATAAAATTTTAAATATTTCCCCAATTAATAACACAAAGCTATTGATTTATTTTTGTAATCTTCATTACCTATCGCCTCAGCCAAAAAATATGCAACATCTGCTCGTGAAATGTTTTTTCCGCCTTTTGGAACAGAAATATCAGATATTCTAAAGTTTTTTGTCATTTCTCCCTCTGTTAAAGATAAAGGTCTTGCTATTAAATAGTCAAGCCCGCTATTCATTATACATTCAGTGGCTATTTTATGGTCAGCAATTGCATTTTTGAAAAATAAATTGACAAATATTTTTGCGATAACTCCAGGCATTTCGTTGTGAATTCCAGCAGAACTTATATGAAACATTTCTTTCACGCCAGCTTCTTTTATTGCCGGAACAATAACACTAATCATATCAGATAACAGAGTTGATTTATTATTTGCATCTCCCCCAAGGCAAGAAATTGCAAGGTCATTGCCTTTTGCTACTGAAATAACTGAATTTTTATCGAATAAGTCAGCAATTTTTACTGTTAAATTTTCATTTGATATTGTAATTTTACTAGTATCTCTAACCACAGCGGTAACTTGATGTCCAGCTTCTAAAGCTAGTTCTAAAAGAATTCTCCCCGTTTTTCCACTTGCTCCAAATAATACAATTTTCATACTTATAACATTCCTTTCTTTGTTTTAATAAAACTACATTTCCTGCGTACTAATATTCTCGAACATATAAAATATAGTTTTCATATATTGTTTCATAATTTTTCTAAAGTCCTCAGTGTCAAGGTCGCTGTTGCATTTTAAACTTACACCCTCTTTAATTCCCGCAAAAACAGAGTTTGCAATCATTTTAGCCATTATTTCAATAGCCTGTTCATTTCCGTCAAACTCAGTTTTTGAATGAGAAATTATCGAAACAGCAAGTGAATAAAGTCTTTTATGATAAGACTGATTAATATCTTCATCATTTACAATTATGTACATTTCCATTGGAAAATCTTTTTGAATTTGCACCAAATTATCTACCCAATTCATTAAAATTGAGTATAGCATCTTCTTATTAAGTTCCACAAAATTCGCAAAAAGCAACTCATTTAAGCCACCAAGCTTTGTGTTTATTGGCGTTAAAATCCAATCTACAATATCTTGCTTATTTTTGAAATACCTATAAATATTTCCAACAGTGGTATTTGCATTTTTTGCGATAACTCTCATTGAAGAATTATAAATTCCATTTTTATAAAACTCACATTTTGCAGAATTTATTATTTTCATTCTTTGCTCATCTTTTAATACTTGTGCCATAATCTGCTCACTTTCTTTCAATAATTAACGTGTGTTCATTTTTAATTGTACAAAAATCCCTTACTATTGTCAAGTGCAAATTTTTATTTTGTTATTTGAAAAAATTTTATTCTAAATAATATCCCGTTCCACGCATAGTTTTAATTTTAACTTCACAACCTATTGCAACAAGCTTTTTCCTTAGAAAAGTTATATAAACTTCCACATTATTAGAGTCAGCCTCGCTATCAAAGCCCCAAACTTTGTCAAGAAGTATATTTTTTGTAACCACAGAACTTCCCGACGCAATTAATATTTCCATAATATTACATTCTTTTTTTCCAAGTTTAATTTTTTCGTCTTTATAAATTAATGTTGCAGTTGAAACATCAAAGGATAAATCTCCAAAACTTGCAACATCGCTCTTTATTTCTTCACCGCTTCTCCTCGTTAAAGCTCGAATTCTCGCCAATAATTCAGGTGTATGAAAAGGTTTTGTCAAATAATCGTCCGCCCCTGTATCAAGCCCTAAAACCTTTGATTCAAAATCAGATTTTGCTGTAAGCATTATCACAGGTGTAAAGCACTTTTCCTTGCGCATATTGGATAAAACTGTAAACCCGTCTAGTTTTGGTAGCATTACATCTAAAATTATTACATTGTAAATCCCTGTAATTGCATAGTTAAGACCGCTTTCTCCATCGAAAACTAAATCTACTTGAAAATTTTCTTTTTGCAGTATATTTTGTAGGGATTCGGCTAGTTTTTTTTCATCTTCAACAATTAATATTCGCATTTTTACCTCCAAAATACTATGTAAATTAGTTTTTTTGAAACTAATTAGAATTAATTTTTAGTATAACATAAAAGCACTTTTTTTTCAACAATATCTATTTAAACTATTGCTTTTTTGCTTACTTTGTGGTATAATTACCTAGCATTTGTGGTGGAATTTATAACTAATAGATGAATTGTTCTAGTCAAAAGCCTGCATTTACATACAAAAAATTAAATATGCCCTCTTAGTTAAATGGATATAATAAACCCCTCCTAAGGGAGTGACTAACAAGAGAACTTTTTACTCATGCTTCACACCAA
>CAYJLB010000103.1:0-2927 GCA_964370845.1 uncultured Oscillospiraceae bacterium | reverse complement strand
ATGCAAAAGAGTATAAAAAAGCTGTTGGTTTTGGATATATTGAAATTGAAAACACTAATATTTATAGTAGTTATATTGTTTTATCTGAAATAGGTGAGATTATTTGCAATTTTAGACGAGTTTCTACTAACTGGAAAATTCCTGGTGTAGATAGTTGTTACTCTGAAGGCTTAGAATTCAAATCATTTACACTGAACAATGTTACATTTAGTGTTGGCTTGTGTGGGGATTTTTGGTATGATGAAAATGTTAGGATTATTGAGAAACATGATGTTGATGCAATTTTATGGCCTGTGTTTTTAGATTATACTGTAAAAGAGTGGGGGACTGCAAACCTTGAATATGCAGAACAAGCTAAATTATTGAATAATCAAGTTTTGCTTGTGAACAGTTTGTGCAAATCTATGAATAACACAAGTGGTGCATCAGTTTATTATAAAAACGGTAATATTTCAGCTGAAACAAGAGCAGGTTGCGAGGCTATGCTTATTATCAATGTATTGCCTCAAAAATAAATTATTTTTTTATCCCATAACCAAAGTGTTCAGAATCTGTGGTTGATTTTTCTAATCTTACGATGAAATACAAAAAAATCCATTCTCTTATAATGGTGATGTGTCTTATCGTTTAAAGCCTATCAAAATAATCTTATTACAACATTTATATCAAGTTTTCATCTGTTATGGCGATGAACTGTAATGTCTTTGACAGAAGGACAAATTGAGCAAACTAAGGCTATTCCCTATAGTGTCAATTTTAGAGAGTAAATACTTAATAAAAGCAAAAAGAGCAGATAAAAATCTGCTCTTTTTATTATATAATATTCTATAAAGTAATTTTAGGCAAGTGTAAACCTTTTCTAAAATCAAGATAATCTTCATAAGACCCTTGACGATCAATAAGTCCATCTTTTGTAATTTCAATAACTCTATTAGCTACAGTTCCGATGATTTCATGGTCATGAGAAGCAAATAAAGCCACACCTTTAAAGTCCATTAACGCATTATTTACAGCAGTAATTGACTCAAGGTCAAGGTGGTTTGTTGGTCTATCAAGAACTAAAACATTTGACCCGTAAAGCATCATTCTTGAGAACATACAACGAACTTTTTCTCCCCCCGAAAGAACGCTTACATTTTTGTAAACATCGTCCCCTGAGAAAAGCATTTTCCCTAAAAATCCTCTTAAATATGTTTCAGTTTCATCAGTTGAATATTGACGCATCCAGTCGATAATTGACAATTCGCTACCATCGAAAAAGCTTGCGTTATCAATTGGGAAGTAAGATTTTGAAGTAGTTGACCCCCATTTAATTGTACCAGCGTCAGGAGCAATTTCTTCATTTATAATATTGAAAAGTGCTGAAATAGCTTGCTCACTCTCACCAAGGAAAACGATTTTATCCTCACGTCCCACAGTGAAAGAAATGTCGTTAAGGAGAGTTTCCCCCTCAAAAGTATAAGTCAAATCACGGACTTGCAAAATGTCCTTTCCAAGCTCTCTATCAGGAGTGAAAGCGATGTAAGGATACTTTCTGCTTGACGCTGGCATTTCTTCAACAGATAATTTATCAATCATTTTCTTTCTAGCAGTAGCTTGTTTAGATTTAGATTTATTAGCAGAGAAACGTTCGATAAAGCTTTGTAATTCCTTAATTTTATCTTCATTTTTCTTATTTTGTTGTTTCATCATTCTTTGGATAAGTTGGCTTGATTCATACCAGAATTCGTAGTTACCAACATACATTTTAACTTTTCCGTAGTCAATGTCCACGGTGTGCGTACATACGTTGTTCAAAAAGTGTCTATCATGGGATACAACAATAACTGTACCAAAATATTCCGCTAAAAAGTCCTCTAGCCAAGCGATTGCCTCGATGTCAAGGTGGTTAGTAGGCTCGTCAAGCAGGATAATATCTGGGTTCCCAAAAAGTGCTTGTGCAAGCAAAACTTTTACCTTTTCATTACCCGATAAAGTCGCCATTTGAGAGTACAAGATGTCCTCAGAAAGTCCTAAACCTTGGATAAGTTTAGAAGCGTCAGAATCAGCTTCCCAACCGTTTAATTCAGCAAATTCACCCTCAAGTTCAGAAGCTAAAACTCCATCTTCTTCGGTAAAATCTTCCTTAGCATAAAGGGCGTCTTTCTCCCCCATTATTTGGTAAAGTCTTGCATTTCCCATAATAACAGTCTCAAGTACAGTGTGTTCGTCATATGCAAAGTGGTCTTGTTTAAGCACAGACATACGCATATTTTTTGGCATTGAAACTTCTCCATTAGATGGTTCAAGTTCACCACATAAAATTTTCAAAAATGTGGATTTACCAGCGCCATTTGCACCAATAACTCCGTAACAGTTTGATGGTGTGAATTTTAGGTTTACGTCTTTGAACAAAACTTGTCCGCCGAAACTAAGACCTACATTAGATACAGTAATCATTTTTCCTCCAAAATATTTATAATTTAACTATTTAAATTTTTATCAATTTAAATTTTATCATAAAATCCCTCTTATGTAAAGTCATTTATTTTTTTTCGACTTATTAGCTAAAAAAATTAGTTTTACACAAGATTTTACATTATATATTATATTTTTCTTTTTTAATAAGTGTCTATTTTTCGCGATTTTCATTATGTTTTAGCATAAATAAAAATTTTTTATATTTTTTTCAAAAAAAGTATTGACAAACTGTAATAAAAGTATTATAATATCTAAGTGCTCTGCGATAAGGTGCTTTTGCCGCTGTGGTGGAATAGGCAGACACAAGGGACTTAAAATCCCTCGGAGTAACATCCGTGCCGGTTCAAGTCCGGCCAGCGGCACCAGTGTGATAGGTCTTATAGGATTTAAGTATCCATATAAGACCTATCACTTTTTTGTGCCTTTTTACACTAAAAGTTTACGGCTTCGGCAACTAAGGGCGTGTA
>CAYJLB010000102.1:0-2929 GCA_964370845.1 uncultured Oscillospiraceae bacterium | reverse complement strand
CAGGGTCAAAAGGGTCAATAATTATAGCAGTAGAATTATCGTCACTATCGTCCCTTTGCTTCTTTATTTCAATAATTCTACTACCGTTACTTTTGCGAAAAAACGGCTTTATTCCTGTTTTTTCGAGACTTCTTGATAATCTTTTCAACATTCGTGTGATAATTTTGTTAGAATAATTATCGCCACTAATAGCGTTAATGAGGGTCGATAATTCCGTCGCATTTCCTGAAAATATGTATAGTTAATTAAGTTAGAAAACACACCAGAAATCAAGCGAAAAAGCTTTGATTTATGCGGTTTTTTGCTTGAGAGTTGGTAGTGTTTTCAACTTAATTAACTATATTTATCCGACATGAAAGTTTCTACCGCTTTAATAAAATTTAAGTCCGATACATTCACTTCACCCAAACTATCCGATAGTTTTATCCAAATCCTATCTTCGCCCATCTCAAGTTCAAACTCACGCTGTGCAATATCTCTACCCACACAAGTTAAAGTCGCTGTCTTATCCCCACGTTTTCCTTGAGTAAGTACAAACATATTATCACAAGCACCCTGCAAGCCGGTGCTGCCTGTAATTTGATTAAAAACATCACTATCCCTAGCCTTTCGTAAATGATGAATTAACATAATAGCAATTTTAAATTCATCTGCTAGAGTTTTAAGTACAGAAATATCATCATAATCATTCATGTAGTTACTTTCATTTCCAACTGTTCTAACTTTTTGCAATGTGTCAATAATTATGAGTTTTGTATCCCTATGTTCCGCTATAAAATTTCTAATTCTTTCTTCAAGTTCACCACCCATTTTTGCAATTTCTATACAAAGATGTGCGTTGTCAGGAGCATCATCACTCAAAGTAAAGAGCCTGTCCTGTAATCTAGATTCATTATCTTCGAATGCTAAAAATAAAGTTGTACCTTTACTTGTTTCAAATTCCCAAACAGGTTCGCCTTTAGCAATTTGTATACACAACCAAAAAGCAAGCCAAGATTTACCCACCTTTCCAAGCCCTGCAAAAATTGATAAACCGAATGGCAAAATCTCATCAACAATAAACGGTGTCGTTTCAATCTCCTTGTTCCATAATTCCGATGCGGATAAATAGCAACTTGGACTCTATTTGTCATCAAATCACACGTATAAAAAAACCATAAATCAAAGTTTTTTTATACTATTCTTTGGACAAATAAGGTCCAAGTTGCTATTGTATTAAATTTCTTCATTTTGATTTCCTCTTTTCTTTAAAATTTCTTCCTTAATATTTAGTTCTATATCCTCCAATTTTTTTAAATACTGTCTTAAGAGTGGACTGTCAATAAAACCCAAGCTGTGAGATTTTGCTACAAGATTATTCAACAGCTTTCCAATCTCACAAAGCACCTTCATTTTCTCATAGAAATTCTCATCGGGTTTTGGAATTAAATAATAATTTCCAATTAAATTTCTTAAATATTCCTCTCTTGAAAATCCTGATTGCTGAACTAATTTGTCTAAGTGGATTTTTTCTTTTTCGCTTAATCGAAAACTAACACGGATTTCTCTTCTTCTCATTTATTTTTTCCTTTCAAATAATTTTACCCTCTATAATATAACTACAACAAAAATGGTAAAAAACGAAACTAAAAAAATTAATAATATATTTTCACAAGAAAATGCAAAACGTAAAGTCTATTTAAAAATTCCCTCTAATAATATATTGTGAACTTTTTTTACATTTCGACGGGTCAATGTTCGAATAATATTTTCAAGGGTTTTAGGTTTTCCTAACAAGTGTAATTTGCTACTTTTAAAAAAACTACGAATTTGGTCACCAAAATTCAGTGCTTGCTATTGACTACTCTTTAAAATATAGTAAAATTCATCATTTTGTTAAGTCTTAATAAAATAGTAATTTATTTTATTAAACTTGTCGAAAAAAGATATTAGTTTGAGTGTATTTAATTAAATTTATTGGTAGGTTTTTTCTTTTCGGACAGTATTTAATCAATTATTTTCTTTTCACAAATTATAATTAATTAGTCAATTTTTCAACCTTTAGATTAACTTTTCCATCATGTTTTTTCAGATTTTCAAGTTCAAATCTCATCAAATTTTTTAGCCCTCAACTTTTTCATTGAGGATTTTTAAGTAAAAATCCACCTGTAAATTTTGATAATTTGAAAATATCACTCTAATTTACAACCTACAAAACACACTTATATTGGCGGGGTATTGAAACAGAAAAATTTATCTTCTTACTATATAATCTACAAAACATACCTCTTTTGTGGGGTATTGTAAAAAAAAATTTTTATTATAAAGAAAACATTTCTTTTACATAAGGCATATAAAAAATTCTATTTTTTATATTTATCTATTATCTTATCGGGAACTTTTTCGCGCAAAAACCACCTATAAGTTTTAATAAATATTTTTTTATTTCAATCAATTCCTCCCATTTCAATTGAATTTTAATAAAAACCCTCTCACTTTACAACCTACAAAACATACCTCTTTTGTCAGGGTGTTGTGAAAAAATTAATTTCTAATCACTCCGCCATATTCTGTTCATTCATTTCCTGACGATGAAACTGTGGATAATTCTAAGACAATCTTACTTTGCTACCACTTGAAATTGTCCCTAAATTTAAAAATATTTTAACTACTCATACTTTTTCAAAAGTATTTACCGAGTTAGAAGATGACAATAAATTGCTTAAAAAACTTACTGAATTTTTAAATATTCTTACATATCATAAAGATAATACACTTTTAGTAAAAGGTTGTGCCTTGTCTATTGTGGGTACGCTTATTGAAATTTTAGGGATTGAACCCATTAAAAATACGTCGGATAAGCTATTTGAGATAGGAGTTCTCACATATTTAGAAGAAAACTTCAAAAAAATCTTTCTCTTGAAGAGATTGCAAAGCATTTTGGATATTC
>CAYJLB010000101.1:0-3347 GCA_964370845.1 uncultured Oscillospiraceae bacterium | reverse complement strand
CATTTCCCTCATTTATCAATTGTAATATCGCGTCTGCCAGCGGGGGCTTCCCCGCCCGCTAGAGGTGTTCTTTGCAAGAAATTTCAGTTACTGTCACCTTGAAAACTAATACTGCATTAAGGCAAGATTTATCATATTCCCAATGTTCTTTCCCTGTGTTATGTTTCATTAACTTTGAAAGACCAAGGATTTTTTCTTCCGCTGTATCAAAAAAAGTAACAAATCCATTTCCAATAATACTTTGAAAGGCTGCCGTACATTCTGATGCCTTGTCGGAAGTTAGAAGTTTATAATTTGTATCAAACTCAAAACAAACTTGATTATTTTTTCTCATTATATCAACTTTTCTACCCGCTTTTGCACTGTGAAAATAAAATTCGTAAACTCCATTTTCATATGTATAACCAAAATTTAAAGGCACAATATAAACTTTTCCATCATCGTTTAAACCAAGTCTACAACAATGTGAATTATTAATTATTTCTTGAATTTTATTATTATCTGTAATCTCTCTATCATGTCTACGCATTTTTTTCCTCCACTTTTTTATTTTTTCCAGTATCTAATTCCCCCGCCCATTCAAAGGCTTTTTTAGCTATGATGACTGCAAAAATTTCATTTATTACTGCCGCTGCGGCAATTGTACCTTTAATCAAAACTGCTGATTCATTGTCAAAAGTTGCCAATGAAGTAACTGCCATTCCCGTAAATACAAGGGAAACACCCGAGTGTGGAAGCAATGTGAAACCTAAATACTTTTTAACTGTAGGTTCAGCTTTTGCAACTTTTGCACCAAAAAAGGTAGAAAAATATTTCCCAAAAGCTCTTGAAATAATATATATAATTGTCATAATTCCAGCTGCGAAAATCAATCTATAATCAAGAGGCGCTGCTAAGTTTAAAATCATAACTACAAAACCAATTCCAACTACAGGCATTACTGAACTTGAAATTTGCTCTAAATTATCGTTTGAAACTCGGTTTGCAATAGTTGAAAATACTGCCATTCCAAGCATCATATAGTTTATAGCGGGTGCTGGTAAAATAAAATTATCCACAGCAAAACCAATGAAATATGTAACAATAATTATTGATAAAGTTGCAATCATATACCCTCTTTTAGAGAATTTTCTATTAAAAATTGGGCTTACCGCAAATCCTAAAGCAATTCCTATTCCAATCGGTAAAAGTATTGTCATTCCAATTACTGCGATTACGGAGGAAGAAGTAGTGCTTCCCATTGCAGCAACATAAGAATTTATTGTGAAGAAAACCGCTAAAGCTACCACGTCATCTAATATAGCAAGTGGAAGTAAAGTGTTAGTTACAGGGCCTTTTGTCCTAAACTGGCTAACTATTGAAATAGCTGGTGCTGGTGCAGTTGCAAGGGCAATCCCTCCAAATAGCATTGCTAAATACAAAGGAATTTCCATAAAATAGAATATTACTCCAAAAGTTAAAGTTACAACTAAAAAAGTTCCAAGGGATTCAAATAATGTTATAATTGCAATTTGTTTTCCATACTTTTTAAGTTTTCGAATAACTAAATCTTTTGCGAACATTATACCAATTGCACATTCCAAAAATCTTGAAACATTGTGATACCAAGTGGCATCTAAGACATCTTGACTAAGCAAATTCAAGGCATAAGGTCCTAAAATCATACCAGTAATTAACCAACCTAAAATTGCGGGCAACTTGATTTTTGTAACTAATTTACCAACAATCATAGCTAATAACACCGTTACAATTATTCTTCCTACCATTAACAAAATTTCCATTAAAAAGTTCATACAAAACAGTTATTTGTATGAACAAGCACCACCCTTCACTCTATAAATAACTTAAAATCAACATTAGTAATTATATCATACAAACATAGTTTTTTCAAGAAAAATGTAAATGGAAAAGATATTATATATAAATTTCATAAAATTCTATTGACAAAGTTTATTTTTAGATATAAAATAGATATTGTTAATAAATTTTGAATGGAGGAGAAATTTTGTGAATATTTTAGTTTTAAATGCAAGCCCTAAAGGTAAAAAAAGTGTAACTCTACAAACACCTTTATATTTGCAATGTATTTATAATAATCATAATTTTGAATTTTTAAACATTGGTCAACAAGTAAAAAAACTATCTATTGATTTTTCCTCTGCTAAAACAGCACTTGAAAAAGCTGATTTTATAATTTTTGCCTACCCTGTTTATACTTTTATCGCACCTTTTCAATTACACAAGTTTTTTGAACTTATGAAAGAAAATAATGTTAATATAAAAGATAAGTTTGCAACTCAAATTTCTACTTCTAAACATTTTTTTGATGTAACTGCTTATAATTATGTGAGGGAATGCTGCTTCGATTTTGATGTAAAATATCTTAAAGGACTTACCGCTGATATGGAAGATTTATTAAGCGAAGATGGTCAGCATCATGCACGTTCTTTCTTTGAAAAGGCTTTATTTGACATTGAAAATAATATTTATACAAAACGAAAGTATACTAAGCCTGTTGAAAATAACAAAAAAATACATATTCCTATATTACCTAAAATTACTACTAAAGAAAATAAAGATGTTGTTATAATTACAAATATTGCTAAAGATGATGTTAATTTGAGAAATATGATTGATGATTTTAAAAATAATTGTGAATTTAAAACTCGTGAAGTTAATGTTAGAGATTTCCCTTTTAAAGGCGGTTGTCTTGGTTGTTTTAGCTGTGCAATTAGTGAAAAATGTATCTATAAAGACGGTTTTGACACATTTTTAAAAGAGCAAGTTAACAACGCTGATGCATTTATTCACGCTTTTACAATTGAAAATCATTATACACACTCAAGTATGAAATGCTTTGATGATAGACAATTTTGTAATGGACACAGAACTTTGAATACAGGAAAATTAGTTGGCTATATTCTTAGCGGAAATTATAGCGATGAACATAATTTGCGTACAATTCTTGAAGCTCGAAGCGAAATTAATGAGCAATTTTTATGCGGCGTTGCTACTGATGAATATGATACTGGAAAATCTATTGAAAATTTGTCAAAAACCCTTTCTTTTGCTTTTAAGAATAAAGTAAAAGCTCCACAAAACTTTTATGGAATTGGTGGTTCAAAAATATTTAGAGATTTAGTTTTTCTTATGAGAGGTATAATGCAAGCTGACCACAAATTCTATAAAAAGCACGGTGTTTACGACTTTCCACATAAAAAGCATACTACTCGTTTTGCAATGGGAACTTTTGGTTTATTCCTTAAAATTCCTTCTGTACAAAAGAAAATGCTTTGTAAAATTAATGATTACGCTTTAATCCCTTATGCAAAAATTATTGATGATAA
>CAYJLB010000100.1:0-3583 GCA_964370845.1 uncultured Oscillospiraceae bacterium | reverse complement strand
GGTGCTATGGAAAGTAAAAGGCTTGGACTTTGCAACAAGCCACTAATTGCAGTTCCAAACCACTTAACAGAGCAAATGGCAAGTGAATTTTTAAGGCTATACCCTGCTGCTAACATTTTAGTTACCACAAAAAAAGACTTTGAAACGAAAAATCGAAAGAAGTTTTGTGCAAGAATTGCCACTGGTGAATATGATGCAGTTATTATGGGTCACTCGCAATTTGAGCGAATTCCTGTTTCGTTAGAGCGACAGGAAAGACTTCTTGATGAACAAATTGATGAAATTACAAGTGGAATTGCAGAAGTAAAAACAAATGGTGGCGAACGTTTTACAATAAAACAGCTTGAACGAACAAGAAAAGGTTTAGAGCAAAGACTTGAAAAATTAAGAGCTTTAGACCGTAAAGATGATGTTGTAACCTTTGAGCAACTTGGTGTAGATAAACTAATTGTCGATGAAGCACACGCATATAAAAATGGATTTGTATTTACTAAAATGAGAAATATTGCGGGACTTGGCTCTAATGAAAGTCAAAAATCTGGCGATATGTTTATGAAGTGTCGTTACCTTGATGAAATTACAGGTGGAAAAGGTATCATTTTCGCTACAGGAACGCCAGTGGGAAATTCAATGACCGAACTTTATGTAATGCAACGATATTTACAATATAACACATTAAAACAGTCAGGATTATTACATTTTGATAGTTGGGCATCCACCTTTGGAGAAACTGCTACAACACTAGAGATTAATCCTGAAGGAACAGGATATAGAGCAAGAACACGCTTTAGTAAATTTTATAATTTGCCTGAATTAATGAATATGTTTAAAGAAGTTGCTGATATAAAAACAGCCGACCAACTAAACCTACCTACTCCTGAAATTATTTATGAAACAGTAACTGCAAAACCTACGCAAATACAGCAAGATATTGTAAAAGAGTTATCAAAAAGAGCTTCTACCATTCACGACAACAAGGTTGACCCTTCGTGTGATAATATGTTGAAAGTGACAAATGACGGACGAAAATTAGGTTTAGATCAAAGAATTATTAACCCTATGTTGCCCGATGACCCGAACAGCAAAGTTAATTATTGCGTTAAAAATATCTTCAATATTTGGGAGGAAACTAAAGCTGAAAAATTAACGCAGCTACTTTTTTGTGATTTATCTACTCCAAAATCTAAAGGAAAAGACAGCTTGAAAACAGAAAATATTGGAATTAATGGTGCAGAAGTAAATGCACTTCAATCAGTTGTTGATGTCACAAATGACAGCTCAATTCCTTTTAGCATTTATAATGATATAAAGGAAAAACTTGTGAATTTTGGTATTCCCGAAAAAGAAATCGCTTTTATTCACGATGCAAAAACTGAAGTGCAGAAAAAAGAATTATATGCAAAAGTTCGAAATGGCGACGTGCGTGTAATGCTTGGCTCTACTTCAAAATGCGGAAGCGGTATGAATGTTCAGGACAGATTAATTGCATTGCACGATTTGGACGCTCCGTGGAGACCAGGAGATCTGCGGCAGCGCTCTGGTCGAATTGAGCGACAAGGTAATATGAATGAAACAGCTAAAATTTTCCGTTATGTTACAGAAAGTACCTTTGATAGCTACTTGTGGCAAACTTTAGAAACTAAACAAAAGTTTATATCTCAAATAATGACATCAAAATCTCCTGTTCGTTCTTGTGATGACCTTGATGAATCGGCTTTAAGTTATGCAGAAATCAAGGCTTTATGTGCAGGAAATCCAAAGATACGTCAAAAAATGGATTTAGATATTGAAGTTGGAAAATTAAAATTATTAAAGGCAAGTCATTTAAGTACAAAGTATCGTCTTGAGGACCAGTTACTAAAATATTTCCCTGAAAACATTAAACTTAATGAAAATTATATCAAAGGCTTTGAAAAAGATTTGATTACACTTTCGGAAAACACTCCAGTAGATGATGAGTTTTTGCCTATGACAATTAAAGGTGATTTGCTTGTTGATAAAGATACTGCTGGAGCAACACTTTTAGCTTGCGTTAAAGAAGTTAAAGGAACAGAAAATGTAGAAATCGGAAGTTATCGTGGCTTTAAAATGCACTTGAGTTATGATAGTTTTAGCAATCAACATTTGCTCACTCTAAGAGGCTCTATGAGCCATTTAGTGACACTCGGACAAGACCTTAGAGGTAATTTAACTCGTATTGATAACGCCCTTAAAGATATGCCTACACGTCTAAAAAACGTTGAAGCAGTTCTTGAAAATCTTATTAATCAAAGGAAAAATGCTGAGATTGAAAAGGACAAGCCTTTCCCACAAGAACTTGAATTAAAAGAAAAATCTGAACTTTTAGCACAGCTTGATGCTGAATTAAATTTAGGAGAAAATTCAAGTCAATTTATAGAAAGTGATGATAATAAATCTGAAATAATTGAAGAAAATTCAAAACCATCTGTACTTGAAAATTTAAAATCAGTTCAAAAAAATCATAATAATATTTCAGAAAATAAAGCTAAAAAATCACGAGAGGAGGAGCGATAATGGCTAATCGAGAAAGAAATGTTCAACTTCATTTTATGGTTTCGCCTAAAGAAAAAGAGTTGATTTTTCAAAGAATGGGAATAATCGGAACGAAAAATATGGGAGCATATTTAAGAAAAATGGCGATTGATGGATACTTTATTACAGTTGATACTACCGACGTGAGGGAGCTTGTTCGAGTTCTTCGCATAACTTCAAACAGCCTAAATCAAATAGCAAAAAAAGCTAACATAACAAGTATTGTAGAGCGTAAAGATGTCGATTTTTTGATAAATAGTTATAATAAACTTTGGACAATGGCTGAAGATATTATGGTTAGACTTGCGAAGATATAAGTGAAAAGGCGGTAGCAGTAAAATGCTATCGCCTGATTTTTTTGTTATAATCAATTTACTTTTCAAGTCCATCAAAAAAATCTTCATAGGTACAATTGTAGATTTTTTTGAGTTGAATTAAGACTGAAATTTTAATATTTAACTCCCCATTTTCATATTTGGCATAAGTAGTACGACCGATGTCACAGCCTCTTAGTTGCAATTCAGCACATATTTTTTCTTGAGAATATTTGTGTAATAATCTTAATTTCTTTAAATTTTCGCCCATATTACAGTCACGTCTTAATTTTTGTTCCATTATTTTCCCCTTTAATATTTATTGACCAGTATTGGTTGCAATTATATTAATTATATGCTAAAATAAGAAAAATAATGTCCGTTATATTGGTCTAATAAAAAGGAGATAAAATTTATGAGCAACAGAAAAACATTGCGAAAGATTGCAAAGGAGAATGGCGTTACATTAAAGGAAGTAAGAAATGATATGCAAGCTGCGATAAACCACGCATATCAAAACCCTACGCAAAATGGGTTGACTTCTGCGTTTCAAAATAGAGTTCCGATGAAAGGGGAAATTCCAACAATTGATGAATTTTTGAATTATGCAGTAAATGAAACTAAGAAGAAAATATAGAAAAAACTAAACTCGACACTGTACAAAAGTGCCGAGTTTTTTGTTTGGAGGGATTTAATGGCTACTACAAGATTAATTG
>CAYJLB010000099.1:3359-3983 GCA_964370845.1 uncultured Oscillospiraceae bacterium | reverse complement strand
GATCTCACCGCCCTGAACCCTAAAGAAGATCACGTCATCTTCCCTAAAGGATATTTCTAATCCCCGTTGAAAGGAGGCACTTCCTGTGTCCAAAAAAACATACGTCGATGTCGTTGCCCGCTTTTTAGAAAACGGTGGCGTTGTTCCACAACGGGTTTTTTGGCAAGATGGTCGCGTGTTTGAGATTGAGCGCGTCTTAGATACTCGCCCCGCCAGGAGCCTCAAGGCCGGCGGCAGTGGCCTTCGCTATACCGTCCTCATTAAGGGGAGAACGACTTATCTTTTTTTGGAAGAGAATCGCTGGTTTGTGGAGAGAATCGCGCCTTCTGACGAATGACAAAAGACCTCATATGATAACAATACAACAAGAAGCAATCACTTTCGTGATTGCTTCTTATGTATATCTATGATGAGTATTTTGTTTGTTACTTACTTCTTTTAATATATTTCATAGTGCTTATTAAAGCTACCAAAATTAAACCATGCAATACTATATGATATAAATCCGGCACTGGGATTTGCTCCAAAATGCCGGATTTATGACTTTATTTTTCTTTTTTTAATTGATTCAGTTTTACTCGCTTCTAAGTGCAATAACAGGGTCTTTTTGAGCAGCTTTTTTAG
>CAYJLB010000099.1:3133-3349 GCA_964370845.1 uncultured Oscillospiraceae bacterium | reverse complement strand
TAATCCGCCAATTACTGAGATTACAACACTAATTATAATCAATACAATTGATGCTGATACAGGTAAGCTTACACTCACCGAAACGTCACCTAAAAGACTTTGGATAATTGAATTTACAGGAATATTGATCAAAATAGTAGAAACAATTCCAATAATTCCCGAGCATAAGCCGATAATCAAAGTTTCTGCGTTGAAAACTTGTGAAATATTTGCTTT
>CAYJLB010000099.1:0-3123 GCA_964370845.1 uncultured Oscillospiraceae bacterium | reverse complement strand
AAAACTAAACTCGACACTGTAAAAAAGTGCCGAGTTTTTTACTTTAATAAATATTATTCTAGTTTTATAATTACTCTGAACGAAGAGCAATAACAGGGTCTTTTTGAGCAGCTTTTTTAGCAGGAAGCAATCCGCCAATTACAGTTATTACAACGCTTATTGCAAGCAATATAATTGAAGCCGAAACAGGTAAACTTACATTCACCGATACATCGCCTAAAAGACTTTGTATAATTGAATTTACTGGAATATTTATTAAAATAGTGGAAACAACTCCAATAATCCCTGAGCATAAACCTATAATCAAAGTTTCTGCGTTGAAAACTTGTGAAATATTTGCTTTGGAAGCACCTAATGCTCTTAAAACGCCGATTTCTTTAGTTCTCTCAATTACTGAAATATGTGTGATAATTCCTACCATTATGCATGAAACTAAAAGAGAAATTGCAACAAATGCGATTAAAACATAAGAAATTGTATCAACCATTGTGGTCATCGCAGACGTTAAACTTTCAACATAATCTGTATAGAAAATTTGATTTTCTTCGCTTGCGTTTTCATTGTAATTTGCAATGCTCATAACAATTCCGTCTTTGTCTTCAAAAGTATCTGTGTAAATATTTATTGCACTCGGTGAATTATAGTCTACTTTGCCGAAGTTTTTGATGTTTTCGTCAAAAGTTCCGCCAAGCATATCGTCATAAAGCCCTAATAATAAGTTAGTATCAGGAGTTTCAATTAACCAAGTGTCAAGCATTACAGCTAACATTTCATCAGTTACTTGACCCATATTTTGGGAGCTTCCTTGTGGAGTTTCGCTTTGATTTTCTTCATCATTTTGTGAGTAGTACATAATCATTGAATATAAATCAGCTTTTTCTGGAACACTCATATTTTGTAAATGAGCAGTGATATCAGCTACTTTTTCTTCTTCACTTTCTACTTCAAAAGGAGCACCAGTTAAAACATTTATGTCGGTTGAATTTTCTTGAGCTAATAAAACAGCACTTTCATTGCTTGTTTCAATGATATAATCTGTCAAAAGTGATGTATAAGCAAAACTAGTGGAAATACTTGCATCAACTGCATCTGCTTTTGGGCTAATAATACCTACAATTTTCAAACTTTGAGCATTTTCCATAACTTCATCATTTAAAGTTAGTTCGTCATCTGATATTAGCGAGAAAGTTCCGTCCTCATTTTCCTTGTATTTATCGCTGTTTGTAAATAAAAATAATTGGTGGTTTAAAATTTCATCATAAGTAAAGTTTAGATTTTCAACTACCTCATCATCTGCGATTTCTTCAGCATAATTTTCATATTCATCAGCTGTAATAAGTCCAATTTGATACAAAACTTCCGCTGAAATTGTTTTATTTTCATCAGTAACTAAAAGAATTTCGTTATAATTTTGTGGCATAGTTCCGCTTACTAAATCATAGTTTTGCAAAATGCTTTCATTTATCAAACTGCCGTCATTGCTTTGTGGGAGTTGGGTAAAGTTAGAAGCACCACTTGAAGCACCACCCATTACCATTGCAATCATTGCGTTTTGAGTTCCTTGCATAGAAAACGCATTTGAACCTTCAAGCAATTCAGCAGGGTCGGAGTCTGTGTTTACAAAATTTCCATTTTCATCATAAGCATAAACTGAAAAGCTTGTGTCATAAGAATAATGTACTCCATTTTCCCCTAAATACTGTGATATTTCGCTGTTTTCATCGTCTAAATATTCTTTGAAAGGTGCTAAATTGTTTGTAATTGTCATATCATTTGCACTTTCAAGTTGATTAAAGTTTGCACCAATATTTTCATTTTGAGCAGTAGTATTTTCTTCATTGCCACTTAAAACTGACAAAGGAGAATTTTCGCTTAAAGCCGTCATTGGATTCATATTAACCGATTCGGCGGAAATTGTAATAGGGTAAGATGACATTGTGTCTTTTTGCAAATCGTTAATATATGTATTTACTCCATTTGACAGAGATAAAATCAAGGCAATACCAATAATTCCTATAGAACCTGCAAAAGAGGTCAAAATTGTACGTTTTTTCTTAGTTTTCAAGTTGCTTAAACTTAAAGAAAATGAAGTTGAGGCTTTCATTTTTGCCTTTTTAATACCATTTCTTGCATTTGCGTTTGCAACTACTTTTTCTGCTGTGTATTCATTTGTGTCAGCAACGATGTCGCCATCTTTAAGCTTTATTATTCGGGTGGAATATTCCTCGGCAAGTTCAGGGTTATGTGTAACCATAATGACTAATTTTTCTTTAGCAACTTCCTTTAAAAGCTCCATAATTTGAATACTTGTTTCAGTGTCAAGTGCTCCTGTAGGCTCATCTGCAAGCAGAATATCAGGGTTGTTGATGAGTGCTCTTGCTATAGCAACCCTTTGCATTTGTCCGCCTGATAGCTGATTAGGTTTTTTCTTAATGTGCTCTTTTAACCCTACTTTTGCAAGGGCTTCTTTAGCACGCTTTCTTCGCTCAGATTTTGAAACTCCACCGATTGTCAAGGCAAGTTCAACATTAGCTAAAATTGTTTGATGTCCAATTAGATTATAGCTTTGGAAAATAAATCCTACTGTGTGATTTCGGTAAGTATCCCAATCTCTATCCTTATAATTTTTTGTGGAAACACCGTTTATTATCAAGTCACCGCTGTTGTATTTGTCAAGACCTCCGATAATGTTTAATAGTGTGGTTTTTCCCGAACCGCTTGTTCCTAAGATTGAAACAAACTCATTTTTTCTAAAGTCAACACTTACATTTTTAAGTGCGACTTGTGTAAACTCTCCTATTTTGTATTCTTTGTGAATATTTTTTACTTGTAACATAAATTTTATCTCCTATCAAATTTTTTATATTTTATTTTAGCGTTTTTTCTACTATGGTTATTAGTATAATCTATTAACTTCAACAAAACTTCAAGCAAACTTCAACTCAACCTCAAGTTTTGTAATTTTATTGTAATTTAGTTTTTTATATTGTATAATTAAAAAAATACTAATGCAACTTGACTTTTCAGATTTTAAAATTATATAACAAAAGTTAAGTTGCTATATAAAAGGAGATTTACTTATGATTAACATATTAATAGTAGAAGATGACGAGGAATTAAGAA
>CAYJLB010000098.1:0-4052 GCA_964370845.1 uncultured Oscillospiraceae bacterium | reverse complement strand
ACTTCAAGTTCAACAGGAAGTCCGTGAGTATCCCAACCAGCTTTACGAGGAACAAAATTCCCTTTCATAGTTTGATAACGAGGAATCATATCCTTAATAACACGAGTTAAAACGTGTCCAATATGAGGCTTTCCGTTTGCTGTAGGAGGTCCGTCATAGAAAGTATAAGTGCTATTTCCCTTAGTTTCCTCCATAGATTTTTCAAAGATTTTATTTTCTTTCCAAAAGTTTTCGATTTCCTTTTCTCTTGCAACGAAATTCAAATCAGCGGTGACTTTTTTGTACATAAAATTCCATTCCTTTCTTGCTGTTTGCTGTTAAAGTTTAATATTGACAAAAAATAAAAAGCCCTTATCCAGTAAAAGGATAAGAGCTAAAAGTTGCTATTATAACCACCTACATACTATCATATGTTTTTCATATAACGGTGAAAAACCGATAATTCTTACTAAACAAGTCTTTCAGAATTACAGCTCAAAAGTGATTTTCGTGGGGATTTACTTTTTATACGGCTCACACCAAACCCGTACTCGCTTAAAATTTCCATTTCCCACTACTGTCTTTATCATAGCATTTATTTTTTCTTAAATGTTAGAACATAACATTTGTAGTATTATATCACACATTTTCCAATCTGTCAAGCGGGGGAACCCCGCTGTTATGCCCGCGTTTTTATGTTGTGAAATAGGAAAATTTTGCATTACATACTTAATTTTCCTTCTTTTTTAAGGGCTAAAATTTCCTTAAATTCCTTGTGTATTGCCTCGTATTTATCTGTTATTGGCTTTGCTTTTCGCTCAATTTCACGTTGCAGTTGCTCTTTCTCGCTGATAACAACATTTACAACATCAACATCAAGTAAAAATTGACTTGCCATATCTTCTAAAATAAAAATTGTCTTTTCCCAGCTATAACCCGTCTTGTAACTCCTGTTTCCAAGCAAAGCACTCAAAACATCAGCAACAGCCACAATTCGAGTGGGAAGATCGATTTCATCGGCACTTAACCCTAGAGGATAACCGCTTCCATTCAGCTTTTCGTGGTGATTTTTCGCATAATCAATAACATTTTGCGAGAAAACCCCTTTAAGCATTTCACCAGTTAATTTAGCGTGTTGACGCATAATTTCCATTTCGTCTTTTTCAAGGCGACCTTTACTCTCCAAAATCCCCTGTGGAATAGCGATTTTTCCAATATCGTGAACTAAAGCAGCGTAATAAATATCCTCAATTTCCTCTTTGTTAAAGCCAAAATGTTTCGCTAAAAACACTGCAATTGAAACAGTATTAACCGAGTGAACCATTGTAACATTGCTCTTAAAATCCATCGAATAAATTATCATTTCAAGGTAGCTGTCCACTTCTTCTTTTGACAATTCCAAAGATTTAGCCTTATTTCTCGACCAATCTTCAACGCAAGAAGGGAATTTATCACTATCAAATTCACCTTTTTTCACAGCTTTTTCAAGAGCTAATATATATTTTTCGTCAAAGTAACCTGTACCATTGACATTTTTTACTAAAACTTCGTCCTTAAAGCCACTTAAAATCCCAATATCAACCCTGTCAGCAATGTGAACAAGCTGCGCATAAGCAGCGATTAACGGGTCAACATCTTTAAGCATATCCTTTGACGCATGATGGTACAAAAGCACCTCTGAAAACTGGGACAAAGGAGTTAAATACTTTGTAAACAAATGCCCATAAATTGAATGTGCGTCCACGTCAACAGTTTCAAAAGTAACCATTTTGTCAATTTCTTCCGTCTTATAAGCGCCAATATCGTGAAAAACTGAAAGCAAGAAAATTTTATCCTTCTCTAAAATAAAGTCCAATTCCAGCTCATTATAAATTTTTTCAGCAAGAAAAGCAACCCTTGTCCCGTGGTCCATTAACCTATTATCATAACATTTTAACGCGTGGGAACACAAAAGAACTATTTCATGGCTTGCAATAATAGAAGACATAAATTCACCTACTTTGTAATTTTTTTATAACTTATATTAATTATACAAAATTACTATGCAAAAGTCAATGATAAATGGCTAAACCTAACGAAATCTTTCTGGTAACTCTGCATGGGTTTCGCTGTCTTTTCTGTATAAAAGTTTCAATAATATAGGCGTTGCTATAGATGAAACTATGATTAATAAGATTATTGGAGTGAAGTATTGAGGTGCAAGCAAGCCCGCTGCAAGCCCTTTTTGTGCAACAATAAGTGCAACTTCACCACGAGTCATCATACCAACACCAATTTTTAACGAGTCAACAGTGTTGAATTTCATTATTTTCGCCAAAAGTCCGCACCCCACAACCTTTGTTAAAAGAGCCACTGCAACAAAAGCTAAAGAGAAAATCAAAAGTTCCATAGTGAAGTTATCGAACTCGGTTTTAAGCCCTATGCTAACGAAAAATACTGGGCCAAAAATCATATAAGAACTTACGTCCATTTTTTCAGCAATGTAAGAAGAATCCCTTAAACTGCAAAGAATAATACCTGCAACATAAGCGCCAGTGATGTCAGCGATACCAAAAACTGACTCTGCAACATAAGCAAGTCCAATACATAATGCAAGCCCTAAAATTGGTAATCTTCGGTGATGTGCGTGCTTTTCATTGATTTTTTTGAAGACATAAAATGTTAAGAAACCTACACCAAAAGCGAAAACGAAGAATAAAACAGTGCTTATAACCACGTCACTAGGGTTGCTGTTTGGAGTTCTCATTCCTATAACAAAAGTCAAAACGATGATACCGATGATGTCATCGATTATCGCCGCCGACAAAATAAGTGTACCTATCCGCCCTTTAAGCTTGTTAAGTTCACGCAAGGTTTGGACAGTTATGCTTACCGAAGTTGCAGTCATTACAACGCCGATAAAAATTGCTTCGAAAAAGCCGTCCGAACCGATTGCATCGAAGCCAAAAAAGGCTGAATATAATAAAGTTCCCCCAGCAAGAGGTATAAAAACGCCTACACAAGCGATTGCAAGCGCCATAGGTCCCGTTCGTATCAAGTCTTTAAGATTAGTTTCAAGCCCCGCTGAGAACATTAGTAGGATAACTCCGACCTCAGCAGTTTGCAAAATAAAATCCGTTTCGTGTACAAGCCCTAAAATTGAAGGACCAATAATAAGACCTGCAATAATTTCACCTACAACTTGAGGAGCTTTTAATTTTGCTGCTAATAAACCACAAACTTTTGCGAAAATAATAATCAGTGCTAAATCTCTTAAATACGTGAATTCCATAACTGATGACCGCCTTTCTACTGAGTAGAACTATTTTGAATTTTAAACAACAATTTTATTATATTACTATTTTACCTTATAGTCAAACGTTTTGGTAAAAAAGTTAACTTTTTATTATTTTTTGGATAATTGTATAAAATCTGCAAACTTTAGACATTTTTTTTAGTAAAGAAAAATCCATAGGTAGACTATTTTGTTGATAGTTTACCCATGGATTTAATTTTTTATTTTGTTTAGTTTTAGTTGTTACACTGTTCATTTTATCGGACAGGGGCAAGGCTTGTGCCTACAATTGTACATAAGGGACAACCTACAGCAAATATCCGACCTCGCAGAAACAAATTTTCCCTCTTATGCTTTGCTTAGTGCGGGAAAGGGTCAAGCGTCACGCTTGCCTCGCAGAAACAAAATTTTCTTCTTATACTTTGTCTAGTGCGGGAATGGGTTAAGCGTCACGCTTGCCCAGTACGTTTACTATTTATGACAGCAAATCGACCGCTAATTGCGAAAACTTACAGCTTTCTTATTAGCTACTTTTTTTTGTCGCAAAAATTATCTTTACTTTTATTTTGTTTATCGGACAAGGGCAAGCCTTGTCCCTACAACTATTTCGTGATTTTTTGCGACGTTTTAACTTCTATTTCTGCTCGTTATTTTTTATCGACTGCTGGCTATTCATTCGAGTTTTTCGCTTGTTGCGACAAGCGAGGAGGGCTTTGCAAACAACTAAAGTTGTCAACCACCCCATAAACTTTTAACAACTTTAGTTGTTTGGAATAGTTTAATCAAAACCTTTAGCTTG
>CAYJLB010000097.1:0-4154 GCA_964370845.1 uncultured Oscillospiraceae bacterium | reverse complement strand
TTACTAAGTCTTTACTCATTCTTTACTCCCCTCAAGACAGCTTATTTATTATATATTATTTGACACTATTTGTCAATATATTTCGAAAAAAATATTTCAAAACATCTAATTGTATATAATTTAGTAAAATCTTGATAAACTACAAAGCACATTGTACAAGCTCAAGCTGTTTTTCCATTATATCAAACTCTTTTAACAAAGTCAATGCATTTTTTATTACTTTTTTATCAACTTAATATGACCTTATTATGAATAAAAAATTACTTAATATACATAAATAACAATCCTATACTATATATATGCAAATTCAAAAAAATTCCCCTTTATATAGTATAGCACTTTTTTCTATTAAAATAGTTGAAATTTCCTTTATAATAATGTATAATATAAGAAAAAACAAAAGGAGCTTTTTAAATATGAATGACAACATCAGTTTTGTAGAAAAATTTGATCCCGAAGTAGCCGCTGCAATGGGGCAAGAACTTTCAAGGCAAAGAAGAAACATTGAACTTATTGCAAGTGAAAACATTGTTTCTGAAGCAGTAATGGCTTCCATGGGCAGTATTTTAACTAACAAATACGCAGAAGGCTACCCAGGAAAAAGATATTACGGCGGTTGTGAATGTGTTGACGTTGCAGAAAATATTGCGATTGAACGTGCTTGTAAGCTTTTCGACTGTAAATTTGCAAATGTACAACCTCATTCAGGTGCACAAGCTAACACAGCTGTTTACTTTGCATTAATTCAACCAGGCGACACTGTTTTAGGTATGAGTCTTGCTCATGGTGGACATTTAACTCACGGCTCACCAGTAAATATCTCTGGTAAATACTACAACTTCATTCCTTACGGCTTAAATGAAGAAGGTTATATTGATTATGACGCTTTTGCAGAACTTGCAAGAGAACACAAACCTAAACTAATAGTAGCAGGAGCTTCTGCTTACCCTCGTTCAATTGATTTTGCAAAAATGGCTGAAGTTGCAAAAGAAGTTGGAGCTTACTTTATGGTTGATATGGCTCACATTGCCGGTCTAGTAGCAGCAGGAGCACATGCATCACCTTTCCCTCACGCTGATGTTGTAACAACAACTACACATAAAACTCTTAGAGGCCCTCGTGGTGGTATGATTTTAACAAATGATGAAGAATTAGCGTTAAAATTCAACAAAGCAATTTTCCCAGGTATCCAAGGTGGCCCTTTAATGCACGTTATCGCTTCAAAAGCAGTGTCTTTTGGCGAAGCTTTAAAACCTGATTTCAAAGAATATGGAGCACAAGTTGTAAAAAATGCAAAAGCATTAGCTGATGCGCTACTTGAAAAAGGATTTAATCTTGTTTCGGGGGGAACTGATAACCATTTAATGCTTGTTGATTTACAACCTTTTAATTTGACAGGAAAAGATTTTGAAAAGCGTCTTGATGAAGTTTATATTACAGTTAATAAAAATGCAATTCCAAACGACCCACAAAGCCCATTTGTAACAAGTGGAATTAGAATTGGTACTCCAGCAGTAACAACTCGTGGCCTAAAAGAAGAAGATATGAAGAAAATCGCTGAATTTATCTATCTTGCTGCAACTGATTTTGAAGGAAGTGCAGATAAAATTCGTGCTGGCGTAAATGAAATTTGTGAAAAGTATCCTTTATATTAATTACAAATAGTATATTATATCTTTAATATTACAAATAACAAACTACTTAGTGTATATTTAACGTCGAATATACACTAAGTAGTTTTATTTTTCACTATTAATATATAGTTAATTGACAAAACATATTATTTAGTGTTAAAATTTAAATAGAATATTTTGCAATAAAAATTGTATTATAAAAAGTGTAACGAAAGGACTGTGAAAAATGATTAATAAAAAAGAAATAATCAAAAGGCGACAATCTTCCGAAACAATGGGAACTTTAAGAAACATCAACTTACGACCAATGAACATAATAAAAGGATATAAAGTCCGCCCAGGATTTTACGAAACAAATGGCGCTACAGCAATTCCTTGTGGAGTAAATTTCACTGTTTTCTCTCATAACGCAACGTCAATTGAACTTGCACTATTTAGAAAGGGAGAGGCTGAACCTTTTGTAACCCTACCTTTTCCTGAGCATTACCGAATCGGAAACGTTTATTCAATGATAGTTTTTGATATAGATATTTCATCTTTTGAATATGCTTACAGAATTGACGGACCTTACGATCAGAAAAAGGGACTTGTTTTCAATAAAGAAAAATATCTTCTTGACCCTTATGCAAAAGCTATCACAGGCCAAAGCGACTGGGGAAAACGCATGGGCGAGGGCGATTTTTATAAGGCAAGAGTAGTAAAAGACAACTTCGATTGGGGAGAAATTCGCCAACCTTTAATCCCAATGGAAGACTTAATTATATATGAACTTCACGTTCGCGGTTTCACAAAAGACGGTTCTTCGGGAATTGACGAAATTAAGCGAGGAACTTTTGCAGGAATAATTGATAAAATTCCGTATTTAAAAGAACTAGGAATAAATGTTGTAGAATTAATGCCTGTCTTTGAATTTGACGAAACAATTAATAGCCGTGACGTTGACGGTGACAAGCTATATGAATATTGGGGATATAACACAGTAGGATTTTTTGCTCCAAACACCAGCTATTCCTCTAAAAAAGAATACAACCACGAGGGTACAGAGCTTAAAAAAATGATAACTGCTCTTAATGAAAATGGAATAGAAGTTTATCTTGACGTAGTTTTCAATCATACCGCAGAGGGTGATGAAAATGGTCCATTTTTCTCATTTAAAGGCTTTGACAACAATATTTACTACCTTTTAACACCTGAAGGATATTACTATAATTTCAGTGGTTGTGGGAACTCACTTAACTGCAACCACCCAATTGTGAAACAAATGATAATCGACTGTCTACGTTATTGGGTGACAGCATACCATATTGACGGATTTCGTTTTGATTTAGCTTCAATTTTAGGGAGAAATCAAGATGGTTCACCAATGAGTAACCCTCCATTACTGCAATCTCTTGCCTTTGACCCAATTTTAGGAGATGCAAAATTAATTGCAGAAGCTTGGGACGCAGGTGGACTTTATCAAGTAGGAAACTTTCCATCTTGGAACCGTTGGGCTGAGTGGAACGGAAAATATCGTGATGATATGAGAAGATTTTTAAAAGGTGATGACGGTCTAGCTCTAGCCGCAGCCTATAGAATTTCTGGTTCTCACGATTTATATGACCCAACAAGTAGAAAAGATGCCTCTGTAAACTTTATAACCTGTCATGACGGATTTACACTTAATGACTTATATTCATATAACGAGAAAAAGAATGAAAAAAATGCTTGGAATTGCACCGACGGAGCGAATGATAACTATAGTTGGAACTGTGGTGCTGAGGGCGAAACTACCGATGAAGAAGTATTGAAATTGCGAAAAAGAATGATGAAAAACGCTTGCGCAGTACTAATGTGTAGCCGAGGAATTCCGATGTTTTTGGCTGGCGACGAATTCGGAAACACCCAATATGGAAATAACAATGCCTATTGTCAAGATAATTTAACTTCCTGGCTTGACTGGACAATGCTTGAGAAAAACAAAGATATATTTGAATTTTTCAAGAAAATGATTAATTTCAGGCAATCTCACCGAAGTATTAGGACAAATATGAGCGGTGGAACTCACGGTTATCCAGACACAAGTTTCCACGGCGGTGAACCTTGGCAAAGAGAATTTTCAGCACACGACCATTATGTTGGAGTAATGTTCTGTGGTGAAGAACCAAATACCCGCCCAGATTTTGTTTATATAGGAGTAAATACCTACTGGGAGGATTTAAATATAGCGTTACCACAACTTCCAGCTGGTTTAAGTTGGCATTTAGCAGTGGACACTTACACAGATGACATTGACGAAAAGTGTTCGGTAAGCAGTTTTAAAATAAAAAACCGCAGTGTAATGGTTTTTATTGCAAAATAGTAAAGGTAACAATCTAAATTCTTGTACCTTATAATGAACTAATTCCTTTGGAAAAGCACTTAAACTTTAGCTTAACATTTAGCTACCACAACTATATAATTTAAAAAGAGAAATAACCTTTACACAAGCTCATTTCTCTTTTTTCATCTTAATATATATCATCAAAGATTTGTCAGCCA
>CAYJLB010000096.1:0-4250 GCA_964370845.1 uncultured Oscillospiraceae bacterium | reverse complement strand
CTCCATTCTATAAATAATTTTATTTTTTTCTCTTTGTTTTACCTATTAATACTAAAAAACGATAGATACAATATACAAGGAACACAGCGGCAAAAGCAGCAGAATAACTTTGAACTCCGCCAGTTAAATCCTGCATAATAGAATGTATCATCTGCCCGATAGTGCCAATCGTTGCAATTGCGGATAGTAAAAATAGAAAATAGTTTTTAATTTTTTCTTGTTGCGCCTCTATTTTTCGCTTATTAGATTGAATCATTGAAGCAAGAAGTTCTTTGTTTGCCTCATATTTTTCAAAAACATATTCTATCCCAAAATTCTTTACTACATTGCGAGCTGAAATTCTAACAGTCGGAAAGTTAAACTGTTCATAATTTGCAAAAGCAGAGGCTTGCGCCATATCAAAGCTAATTTGCTCATACTTTTCCGCCATTTTGCTAATTTTTTCCTCACTATCAAGAGCGTTATCACTTCTAAGGTCAATGTAAACTTTATCAATAGCTGCATCTTGAAATAAAAGAAGTTCAACAAAGAAAATTTCAATTGCATGATAAGAAATACGTTCCTCCACACAGGTTGTGATGGTTTTACAAGCTTCTATCATAGATACTAAAGACACATAAACCCTTGCAGTATCATATTGTGCGATGTTTTCATATTTAAGTTTTTTCTCAAATTCCCCACCAATTTTTCCCATTGGGAATTCCTCGTTAGCAAGTGCATTTATTATTTCTTCATCACTTACCTCACCATATGCAAAAATCATACTTCGCTTTTGACCATACTTGTTTATACCACATTTTTTTAATAATCCCGCAGTGTTAAAGGTTTCCCCATCAAGTTCGAACTGTAACAAATCACCACAATAATAGTTAAGTATCTTATTTCCACCAATACAAACATTGTAAATAAAAATTTCAAGCACACAAAACCCTGTATCATGTTTTACCGCACAGATAATGGCATCTTGTGTATAAACTCTGTCCGACGTTGGGTTAACATTAAGGCGTACTCGTCCAAAGCATTTACGAGTAAGTTTTTTAGAAAAAGATGAACTGTACTCTGTTTCGACACAATAATCAATATTTTTTTTAAAAACAGAAAATAGTTAATCTGAACAACTATCCACATTCTCCCATCCTGCATTGTTTTGTTCATCAATTACTCTCCCTGGAATAAGTAAATATATATCGCACTGAGGTAGCTGTAAATTCTTCTCGTTATAGTCTACAATATCTTCAAGTGTATTACTCAAGTCTGTTTCTTTGTGACATCGCATCTCTCTTGGAAAATATGCAAAGCAACAATTTTCCGCTTCTTTATTATCCACAAAGGTCATTTCACCGCTCTCTTTACAGATACAAATATATTTCTTAGCATATATGTAACAACTCTGAAATTTATCGAGTTTCCATAGATTTGCCTCGTCCATACTAACCACTACGACATCTGTTAAATCTGAATTACCGCATGATACCAAGCAGAAATTTCCACTATCTTCAAGTTCAAAGCGATGATGCTTTATTTGGGTAGAATAAACTCGCTCATAGGAAAGTTTCATCTTCTTGAAAACTGTATTTAATAATTCCTCGTCAACTAATAGGTGCATACGGTTATCAATCCTTTCTTTTTATATAACTCATAAAGCTACTAACTCCATAGAAATAAAATCAGATTACCCATTTTCAGTTAATACTATATTAATATTATACCATTAATAAAGCCGATGTCAATTAATATATGAAAAGTTATAAAAATTTACATAATGATCAATTATCTAAAAACTATTATCTCAATGTATTTTTATTTAATAATCATAAAAAATAACACCACATATAAAATCAATGACTTTATATGTAGTGTTTTACTAACTTTTAATTGTATTCACAATAAGAGTGATTAATTGCATTAAAAATAATATAATAAAAGCAATTGCATAATGGCTATAATTTCCATTTGTAACAATATCCGTGAAATAGTTATAATATGTATCAAAATCAGTAACCGTAAGTAAATTAAACACCGATAAATCAATATGCGGTCGATAGAACATTACATCTATAATTAAGAAAACTCCAGCAAAAACGAGAATTAAAATGATAATTATCCGTAGAAAAAAATCCACTATATTTAGGTTTAAATACTCTTTAAAATAATGATTGCATACTTTTATTTTTTGGGCGAAATTTTTATAGATGAATAAAATAATAGAGAAAATAATCAAAATTAAATTTAGTTCAAAAATTACTTTAGATAAATCAAATCTATCCTTAAAAACCAAATTCACTTCGCTGTAATCGTGAATAATAAAGAGGCTTTCAAGACTTAGCATTTTTAATTCTTCCATAAATTTTTGATAGAAAAACAAATCACCATCTGATAAAACTATTACGGAATTTTCTGCAATTTCTAATTTGTAATCTGTTATTTTTTTTAGCTGATGAAGCTCGAAACTTCCTATTTTCCCTTCCAACAAAATATGCGGTTCAATATTTTGGCTATTGTAAAACAATAAAAATTGAGCAAAAAAGGTAACTAGTATAAATAAAAAAATGATAGCAAATGGAAGATGTTTTTTATAGTTAAAATTCATTTTCTACTCCTTTAAAACATTCACTTTCATTCCGTCTATCCTTTGTATTTGAGAAAATTTCACCACATCTGACACCTCGTTGACCCCTGAGATGGCTGTATAAAAATTGCCTTTCAATACAATTTCACAAGGCACTGTTTTCAAGATAAAACTACCATCTTTTTCTTCATTAACACAAAATAGCATATTATTTTCCAGTGCGGAATTGGGAACTGTCATAACAAATTCTCCTAGTTCAACATGTAAATCAACAAATACTTCTTCGGAATAATTATCATTGTTTTTAATTGATAAAACTCCATTTTGGGCGGAATAATCTAAAACTTTTCCATTAATAGAAACTACTGCATTTTCAGTTAAATAAAAACTTTGCTCCTCTGTTAATTTTACAATAATTTCCTCATCAATCACTTCACCAAGTAGCGTAAAATCTCGTTGTAATTCCCTACTTTGAATTTTTTCAACCTGAACAGTTGGGATAAGTAATTCTTCTAAAATAAGACTTGTATGGGTGAAAAAAATCATGGTAAAAACAAATAATATGATGAGAATATTCGCAGTTTTGTTTTGCATTCTTACTAATTCCTCTCTTTCATTTTACAGCTACAAGCGACATTCCAGAAATTAATTTTTTATTTTCCCTAATATAAATTAATACTGGAAAAATGCTAAAAATTACACTTGCAACAAAGACAATTTCCCCGAACATAGATTTTGTCAAAGTCATCGAAAGTGGGTAAAGCTCTGGATCTTGTAGGAAAATTGTAGGTTGTTCAACCATTGACCAACTGTCAATAAAAAGCAAAATCACAAGGGCAGAAATAGCAGATTTCGACAAAGGAACTGCTATTTTCAAAAAAAGCGAAAACTCACTAACTCCGTCTAATCTTGCTGCTTCAAAAATATCGTTTGGAATAGATTTCATTGACTGTGACATCAAAAACGCACCAAAAGTTCCGAAAATATTAGGCAAAATTATTGCAAAGGGAGTGTTCATTAGATTTAAAGTTTGCAAAGTTAGATATTGCGGAACAATTGTAGCTTGAAACGGCATTAACATTAAAATTATGTAAAGAGTAAAGACAGCTTTTATCCATTTATTTTTATAACGAGAAAATGCAAAACCTGCTAAAAGGCTTAAAGGAACATTAAAAATTAGAATAAAAAATGTATAACTGAATGAGTTCCAAAACCAATTAAAATACTCAGGTGTTAAAAGCAAGAGTTCTAAATACAGAGAAAATGACAATCTATTTTCATTAAAACCCGTTAAAATAGAACGATGAAAAACTATAATTAAGGGCGAAATTGAAATTATTACAACAAAAACTGCTACTAAATGTAGCGGTATTTTTTTTACAATTTTTAAGGTTTTAACATTCATTATTCTACGCTCCAATACTATATAGTTGCTTAATTAAGTAGTTTTCTAAGTTAACTGACTATACTTTTTTTCAGCGATTTTTAAGTAAAAAACTATAAAAATGCTAATCACTAAAATAAGCAAAATTGATGAAGTGCTTAAACTTTGATAGCTTAGTTTAAAAAAGTTGTTATTCATAAAAGTTTGAAGCATATAAACACTTTCGGGTGGATAATTTCCATATAATAAAATTACTTCCTTAGAAATTTTAAGTCCATTCATAAGGGATAGAATTAT
>CAYJLB010000095.1:0-4661 GCA_964370845.1 uncultured Oscillospiraceae bacterium | reverse complement strand
AGAAAAAACTTTAGGCTAAGAAAGGGGAAAGTTTATTATGTTTAAAACTAAAAACAACATCTTTGTTGTGATCAAATACATTTTCTGTATCGCTTTAGCATTAATATGTCTTTTACCTTTCATAATCCTTTTTGCTAATGCCACACGAAGTAATGTTGAAATTCAAAACAGTGTTTCTTTATTACCAAGCACACATTTAATTGACAACTGGAATATTTTGATGGACAAAGGCTTTGATGTATTTAACGCAATGGGAAATAGTTTATTTTTAGCGGTGGTAAGTACTGTTTTATGTATTTATTTTTCAGCAATGACTGCCTTTTCATTTGTGGCTTATAACTTTAAGTTTAAGAAAATATTATTTGCAATAGTTCTTGGAATTATAATGGTTCCTGGACAACTTGGAATGATTGGTTTTTACAACTTAATGCTTGATATAGGGCTTACAGACAGCTATATTCCCCTTACTATTCCATCAATTGCCTCTGCTACAACTGTGTTTTTCTTGAAACAGTATTTAGAATCTAACTATCAACTTGAAATTTCACAAGCTGCAAGAATTGACGGTGCAAATGAATTTATGATTTTTAACAAAATTGTATTACCGATTATTTCACCAGCGCTAGCAACAATGGCAATTTTCTCAATGGTATTCTCTTGGAACAACTATGTAATGCCACTTATTCTTTTAAGTGACAGTAATATGTATACTTTACCTATGTTGACACAATTACTTAAAACAGATATTTACCGTACTGAATACGGTTCAATGTATTTAGGTATTTCACTCACAATTATTCCGTTATTAATTGCATATTTCTGCTTTAGTAAGTTCATCTTGCGTGGAGTTGCAGCGGGTAGTGTTAAGTAAAATTTTGAAAGGATTTATAAGTTTGAAAATAAATTTTCAAACAATAATTTTAATTGTTTGGAGTTATAGTGCTTTTCGTCCCTTAAGAACGAAACTTTTTTCACTTGAAAAGTTGGATGAAAAAAGACACACAAAACGTCCAGAAAGGAATGGTCATAATAATGAATAAAATACAAAACCCTGTACTAAGCGGATTTCACGCTGATCCATCGATTTGTTTTGCTAATGGAAAATATTATATTGCTACCTCAACTTTTGAATGGTTTCCAGGGGTAATGATTTATGAATCAAGTGATATGGTGAATTTTGAATTAGTTTCACAGCCACTTAACAATCTAAAACTACTTGATATGACAGGTAATTTAGCTTCTTGCGGAGTATGGGCACCTTGCCTTACTTTTGACAATGGGAAATTCTATCTTGTTTATTCAAATGTTCGTACTTGGACAGATTTACCATTTAAAGATGTAGATAATTTTATAACAACTGCCACAGAAATTGACGGAGAATGGTCAGAGCCAGTTTATATTAATTCAAGCGGGTTTGACCCATCACTTTTCCACGATGATGACGGAAAAAAATATTTTGTTAATATGGAATGGAACCATGAAGCTGGTACAAATGAAGGTTCTTTTTCAGGAATATTAATTCAAGAATATGACGAGAAAAAAGGCGAATTAGTTGGAGAAATTCACAAGATATTCAAAGGAACAATTAGAGGTTTTGTAGAAGGCCCTCACATTTATAAAAGAAATGGTTACTACTACTTATTTTCAGCAGAAGGCGGAACTTCAATTTCTCACGCTGAATCAGTAGCTCGAAGTAAAAATATCTTTGGTCCTTATGAATTGCACCCGAATGCATTGTTGATAACTTCCTTTAATACAACAGCAACTTTACAAAAAGCAGGTCATGCTAGTATGTGTTGTGACAATGATGGAAATTATTATTTAGCGCATTTATGTGGACGACCACTAGAAAATTACAACTGTATTTTAGGTAGAGAAACGGCTATACAAAACATTTATTGGGAAAATGATTGGTGTTATATTAAATCTAATGAAGATTATGATGTTACTGCTCCAAGAGATTTTTATGAAGTACCAAATAACGCTGTAAAAGTAGTTAACAATGAAACCAGCTATGATTTTACTAATAAGAAACAAATGCTTGATTTCCAAAGTTTAAGAGTGCCTTTGTCAATTGGAAATAGATGTAGATTAGAAGATACATCACTTGTCCTAAAAGGTGGAGAATCTTTATATTCAAACCATTATCAATCTTTACTTGCAAGACGACAAAAATTCTTTAATTCAGAAGTTGTTACTTGTATGGAGTTTGCTCCAACATCTTTCCAACATATGGCGGGATTATCATACCGTTATAACGAAAAAAATCAGTACTTTTTATACATAACCTATGATGAAGAAATTAAGCAAAAAGTTTTAAATCTCTATGCAATAAAATTTGGAGATTCAATGCTTTATAAAAGGCTTGCAATTCTTAAAACTGATGAGAATATCTATTTAAAATTAAAAACTTCTTACGGAAAAACTAAATTTTATTATTCTTATGATAATGAAAATTATAAGCAAGTCGTGAGAGAATTCGATACCTCTCACCTATCCGACGAGGGTGCAGCTCCAATGGGCTTTACAGGAGCATTTTTTGGAATGGCTGTAATCGACTTGCAAAAAAAATCAAAAGAGGGAAAATTCCTATCTTTTGAAGTAAAGGAATGGGACGATAATGAAGTTTAAAAAAATTACTGTTCTAACTTTAATTACTATGATGATTGCTTCTATATTAACCGCTTGTGAAACTGAACAACCTTTATTAAAGGATAAGTATGCTGAATATTATAATGTTGGTGTTGCTTTATCTAAAAATACAGTTAACAGTTATTCCGATGAAATTATGACAAATTTCAATATTATTGTAGCAGAAAATGAGATGAAATGGGAAAGTATTCAACCAAATGAAGGACAATTCCGTTACACTTCCGCAGATTTAATAGTTGAAAAAGCTGAAGAACTAGGCGCTGAGGTTAGAGGTCACGTTTTAGTATGGCATTCACAAACTCCGTCATGGGTATTTCGTGGGGATTTAGATGATGTAAGAGAAAGAATGTTCACTCACATTGAAAATGTTGTCGGAAATTATAAAGGCAGAATTTCAGAGTGGGACGTTGTAAACGAAGTATTATCTGACAGTTCTGACCCAAATGAATTGTTCCGTCAAGACAGTGGTTGGTACGAAGCTTGTGGAAAAGACGATGATGTTTTTATTCAGCTTTTAGCAGATGCATTTAAAAAAGCTAAGGAAGTTGACCCTGATTTAATGCTTTATTACAACGATTACAACTTAAATCAACAAATCAAGAGGGAAAAATGCGTAACCTTAGTAGAAAAACTAATAGAATCAGGAGCTCCGATTGACGGTGTTGGTATGCAAGGGCATTATGATTATCAAGGGCTTAATATTCAAGATGTTGAAGATTCAATGGACGCTTTCATCGAACTTGGTATGAAAGTTGCTATTACAGAACTTGATTTATCAGCCTACACTTGGAATTACAGCGGTGAAGCTTACAGCGAATTTTCAAAAGAGCAAGAAAAAGCTCAAGCAGAAGTTTTTGCTCAAATTTATGAAGTAGCAAGAGATAGAAAAGATGATGTTACTTCAATTATAACTTGGGGTGTAGCTGATGATTACACTTGGAAAGACAATTTCCCTGTAATGAACAGAAAAGATTATCCACTTTTATTTGATGTATTCTCAGAGCCAAAAGAGGCTTTGAACGCTATTTTAGATTTTGAATAAGTAAAAGATTTGAAAGGAATGATTTTCTATATGAAAAAATTATTTATATTGGTTCTAGCATCAGTAATGTTGTTGGCTACTGCTTGTAGCGAAGATGGAAGTGCGGAACAAACTACTGCAGCGACAACAACTGCTCAAACTACAGAGGCGACTGAAGCTGAAACAGAGGCAGAAACTGAGGCAGAAGTAGTTTCAGGAATTACTTTTGGAGCATACACAACTTATGATACTTCAAATATTGTTGATATTAAAGAAGAAAACGGTGTAATTTCCTTTAATTATAACAATGTTAATGCATCAAGTTACAACAATATTTTTGCTGAAGTTTATGGACACAGCACAGATTTAAATATTTGTACAGTAACAGTTACAAATACAGGTGATAAAGACATTCACGTTCAAGTTGGTATCGAAGATGCTGAAAGTGATAAAGATTGGCAAGACCCTGACGCTGCTGTTTATGCATATATGGACGTTGCTGCTGGCGCAACAGTAGACATTCCAGTTTACTTGTATTCAAGCTATGAAAGAACAGAAGCTGCACCTGCATTTACTGGTGAAGCTTTTAAAGTGAAATTATTCCCTGATTCTTCAGCAAATTCAAAAGCATCAGGCTCTGGAAGTATCCAAATTGATAGCATTATATTCACACAAGGAGAACATCCAGCAGAAAATCCATACGCAAATTATTAATATTGATTTGAAAGGAGTCCTCTATTTATATATATGAGGACTTCTTTTTAAGGAAAGAGGAATATAAATGCAAATCAAACCAATAACAAGCCCTGGTTTCAAGAAATACGGACGGATAATCGAACTAGAGTTGAGTGAAACTTTAGAAAAATTAAGAAAAACTGAAGATAGCGAAGAAGTAGTCTATGTGGCTTCTTCAAAAGAGTTAGAAGAAACAAAAGAGTTTGAAAAAATACAAAACAGCCTGTTTGGAGGAATAAAAATACAAATTGGC
>CAYJLB010000094.1:4622-4858 GCA_964370845.1 uncultured Oscillospiraceae bacterium | reverse complement strand
CATTACTCCGCCATCAAAATCGTATTGTCCTGAAACATATCTTCCGATAACGTCCATTTCAATAGAAGAATTTCCATTTTCAAACCCTGAAGTAATGTTTGAAGCAAACACATTTGTAACCGCTAAACAGCCTACAGTTAAACAAACAGCAGTTGAAGTAACAACTTTTTTTAATATTTTTTTATTTTTCATAATTATAACCATTCCTTTTTTATTTTTAATCAACAATACAATAT
>CAYJLB010000094.1:0-4612 GCA_964370845.1 uncultured Oscillospiraceae bacterium | reverse complement strand
AAAGCCGTTTATAAACAATTTTGGTTATTATAACTTTCGTTATTTGTAAACGGCTTTGATTTATTATTATGTTTTTACAGGTTTGCTTTTAAGTTTTGATATCTTTATGATAATAACAAATCTAATATTAAATTGTTATTTCTCATCTATACAATCGGTGTATCGACCTTCTGAAATTAGAGTATTTCGTAAATCGTTTAATGCTCTTATGATTATACTTTTTTCTTCATAAGTTATTGCCAAATATACTTTTCAGTTTTTCTCTTAAACATTTTCTTTCCCCTCCAAAAAATATCTCTTTATAAATAGTATACATCATTTTTCAATGAATAAAAATTGTGTGATTTATAATAATTATGCATTTTTACCCCCAAAAGGTACACGGAGTTAATTTTAATGACCATCAAAATATTATCACTACTTGCTTTAAGAGGTACTCAAAAGGTACACAAAAAGTACACAGAGTCATATTTAAATAAAAATAATATAGATATTCACGCAACAACTGATACTTACCACCACCAAACCACACTATATATAGGATTTACCATAATTCCTACGAGGAGTGGGAGTAGTTAAATCCACATCAAAACCCTTTATTGATGCGGGTTTGAAAGCTATTGATATTGCAAATGGCAACGAAATGGCAACAAAAATTATATAAAGATAAAACAGGTAACTGATTTTAAGTCAAAATGACTTTATCAGTTACCTGTTTTTTATTTAATAAAAATATTTTTTAGTTTTTCTAAATTGACATAAACACCATTAATTTTACGATGTGCCATTGCATGACAATTTGGGCAAACTGGAATTAAATCAGTTTCTGGATTTACTACATATTTTTCATCAATTTCATTTAGAGGAATAATATGATGAACATGGATAAAATCCTTTCCAATTTCTCCATAAACATCTTCAAAGTTCATACCGCAAATATGACAATAACAACCATGAATTTCTATGCATTTTTGTCTTGCTATTGAATTTCGTTCAAATTTATTAATTGTAATTGTTGATTTTGCACCTTCATAATAGTTGCTAATATCATCGATTTCAGGATATATACATTGCTCAACTTGCATCTCACTATTTGTAACAGGTGCTGTATATTCAGGGACAGCAAAAAATCCAACATCCAATTTTATTAAATGTTTTTGCTTGATTCCACGATACAAAACACCTCTTAATCCCTCTTGCCATCTCAAAGATTGTTTAGCGTTAGGATAATATTGTTCAATTTGGTTATATATCGTTTCCCAGTCTGCTTTTCCACCATTGTCTACTATTAGTTGAACGAGAGCTTCGATTTTGGTCATAATTTACTCCTCCCCATCAAACCTATCAAAAACCTGCTCCCTCTTCTCTTTCTCACGAAGTGCATCTCTTCGTCTTTGATCTTCCTCAACAAGAGCTTTTGGATATTGATAACGCCAGTAATCATATTCTTCTCTTGTAATCTCGCCATTTGCAAGCTTATTAGCTTCCTTGCTCCAGTTCAATAAAAATTCAGATAAGTAATAATTTCTTTCTCCTATTTTAGCATTAAATTTAAGATAAGGCTCCCCATCAATTTCGCAAATTCTCAAACCTTTAAGGTCTTCAAGAGCAAATAAAGTGTGTGCAATTCCATAATCTGTATCAATATTTGGAACAGTTAAAGCTTCAGGACTTACGTCTAAATAATAGGCAAGCCTTTCTGTCATATCTTTTTTTGGACTTCTTGTGCCAGCTTCATATTGTGCAAGTCTAATGTCAGCAGTTTTTTCAGGAAAGCCAGCTGCAATCCCTAACCATTTTTGGGTCATACCCTTTAAATTACGAAAAAATCGTATTCTTTCACCTATTGCCATAAAATTCCCCACCCTTTACGTCATAAAACAAATAACTTATTAAAACAAGTATAACATATACGTTTAGTGCCTGTCAAGACACACTAAACAAAAATATTTAATATTCTTTTCAAAAAACTCTTGACATAAGCAAAAAAGTTTAGTATAATCAGTTAAACGAAAAAGTTTAATATAAACAATAATGTTTAATAAAAATATGAGAGGAGGTGACATCTATGGAAAGCAACTTTTTAAGAGTAGAGGACGTAATGGAATTATTGTCCGTTTCAAAATCTCATGCTTACAAATTAATGCGAAGTATAAATAAAGAATTGAAAACCCTTGGATATATGACTATTTCAGGTAGAGTTGATAAACAATTCTTTATAGAAAAATTCTGTTATCACAAATAAAGTTTGAAAATATGATTTTCAAAACTTGTAGAAAGGAATGGTTATGAAATGCCAGTATACAAAGAAAAAAATGGGACTTGGAGGTCCGTTCATCGCTATGTTGATTGGAGCGGTGAAAATAAACAAAGTAGCAAACGTGGTTTTAAAACTAAAAAAGAAGGTCAAATATGGGAAAATGAAGAAAAAAATAGGATATCTTCCAGTCCTAATATGACTTTTGAGAGTTTTGTCGAGCAATATTGGGAGGATAAAAGGAATAAGATGAAAGAAAATACTGTAATCCGTAAAAGTTATGTCATTCAAAATAAGTTTATTCCTTTTTTCGGCAAGAAAAAGCTAAGCGAAATCACTCCGAAAAATATAATGACTTGGCAAAATAAAATGATTGAATATCGTGATGAAAATGGAAATCCTTACTCCCCTGTTTATCTAAGAAGTATTAATAAAGATTTAGCTTCACTTTTTAATCACGCAGTTAAATTTTATGGTTTGCATAAAAGTCCCCTTGCAAATGTTGAAACTATGGGAAAGGCAAAAGGTGAAGAAAAAGAGTTTTGGACAAAAGATGAGTACTTAAAATTTTCTTATGAAATGATGGATAAACCTATGTCATATTACGCTTTTCAGTGCCTGTATTGGCTTGGGGTGAGGTCTGGCGAATTGTTGGCGTTGTCTGCTAAAGACTTTAATTTTGAAAAAGGAACTGTAAGTATTACAAAATCTTATCAACGATATAAAAAGCAAGATGTAATTACTGAACCTAAAACACTTAAAAGTAATAGAATTATTAAAATGCCCAGCTTTTTAGTTGAGGAAATGCAAGAATATTTAAGTTCATTCTATAAACTTGATGAAAATGCAAGAATTTTCCCTATTACAAGAAGTTATCTTCACAGTGAAATGACAAGAGGAGCGAAAAATGCTGGTGTTAAACGCATTTCAGTTCATGGAATTCGTCATTCAGCAATATCACTTTTGATAGATTTAGGATTTTCAGCTATTGCAATTGCAGATAGAGTTGGTCACGAATCAATCGATATTACATATAGATATGCACATCTTTTCCCGTCAAAACAGGTTGAAATGGCAAATAAATTAGATATGGAAGGGAGTTTAAACAATGTCACACAAAATCCAAGACAACAAAAACCGCTTGAGGAGTAAGACTATAGGTTTCAGGGTTAGTCCTGAAGAATGGGACAACTTTGAAACCGCAGTTAAATTATCAGGTTTAACAAAACAAGATTACTTAATCAAAAGAATTGAACAACGTGACATTGTAGTACAAGGAAATCCGAGAGTTTACAAGGCTTTGCGTGAGGAATTGCAAAATGTGCTTTTGAAACTGGAAAACCTTGACATAGAACCATTTGATGAACTTTTGGAAACGATAAATCTTATCACAATTACTTTAAATGGTTTAAAAAATGACAAAGAAAAAAGCCTTTACTCGGCAAAGTAAAGACTTTTCATAATGCAAAAGCATTATTTACCCATTCAGCGAAAGCTGTGGTACTGATATTATCACTATAAGTATACACTACTTTCGCTGAAAATTCAATATTTTAAGGAGAAAAATTTTGAGTGAATTAAAAATTATAAATATGAATGAAGTGGAAGCAAAAGAGGTTGAATGGCTGTGGTATCCATATATTCCTTATGGAAAAATTACAATCATTCAAGGTGACCCCGGTGAGGGAAAAACTACTGCAATTTTGCAAATAGCTGCTTTACTTTCAAAAGGAGAAAAACTTCCCTGTGATGAAAGAGAAATTGAGCCAATAAACATAATTTATCAAACTGCTGAAGATGGATTAAATGATACTGTTAAACCAAGATTAGTGCAAGCAAATGCGGAGTGCTTTAGAATTAAAGTCATTGATGAAACTGACAAAAGCCTTACAATGCTTGATGAAAGGCTTGAAATGGCTATCGCTGAAACTGGTGCAAAAATGATAATTTTAGACCCTATTCAAGCCTATTTAGGTGCTGAAATAAATATGAATGTAGCAAACGAAACTCGTTCTGTTATGTCAAAATTAGGTTTACTGGCGAAAAAATATAGCTGTGCTGTAATTCTAATCGGGCACATGAACAAAGGCGGAGGAAAAGCCTCTTATCGTGGTTTAGGCTCAATAGATTTTCAAGCTGTGGCAAGGTCGGTTTTAATTGTTGGTAGAATTAAAGACAACCCTACAATTAGAGTAATTGCACAAGGAAAATCAAGCCTTGCTCCTGAGGGTGACAGTGTTGCTTTTGAGTTAAACAAAGAAACAGGTTTTAAATTTATAGGTAAATATGATATTTCAGTAGAAGATTTATTATCGGGAAGTAATAAAGAAAACAAGTCGGAAATTGCCGAAAATT
>CAYJLB010000093.1:0-4888 GCA_964370845.1 uncultured Oscillospiraceae bacterium | reverse complement strand
AAGTGATCGAAGAATTACTACAAGAGAAATTATTGATAAGGTATTTGGTATCATAATGGATTTACAATCCCGTGAAAATGAGAACATACCGATTCTTGTTTCAAATTTAGAAGATGTTACTGCGAATTATCATTGCGTTACAGCTATCGGAAGTTGATTTATTAAGCATATCAGAGCTATATTTTTCCTCAAATTCATTTATAGACATAGGTTTTGCATAGAAATAACCTTGTATAGCATCGCAATTCATACTTCTAAGCAAATCAACTTGCTCCTGGGTTTCAATACCTTCCGCCACAACATACATACCTAAGTTGTGGGACATTTTTACAATACTGTCAATTAACATATCATCACGGCGTGGGTTCTTTCCACCAATAAAGAAACTTCTGTCCATTTTAAGAGTATCTACATAAAGGTTTTTGAGCATACCCAGTGAGGAATATCCTGCACCGAAATCGTCAATGGAAATCTTGAAACCATTTTTACGCAAATCTGCAAAAATTCGCTCTATTGAATTTGCCTTTGAGATAGTAGTTGACTCTGTAAGCTCAATTTCAATACATTCATGAGGCACATTGTATTTATCAGCTATGGAAACAACACCTTCCACAAAAAACGGATTATCTAAATTTAAACGTGAGCAGTTTACTGACACAGTTATGTTTTCAAGTCCACTATCAATCCACTTTCTAATGGTCATACAAACATTTTCAAGCATATATTTATCAAGTTCAACAATAAAACCATTTCTCTCAAAAAGAGGAATAAAATCATTTGGGAATATCATTTTACCGTCCGCTTCAATCCAACGCACAAGTGCTTCAGCGCCTACAAGAATATTATCATTAGTGTTAAATTTCGGTTGCAAATAAACTTTAAATTCGTTGTTATCAAGGGCAGATTTCATCTTGTTTGTAATTTCGGCTTCTATTAAAAGATTTTGCTTGAACTTTTCGTCATAATCACAGAATAATTCACCTTTTGTGATTTTTGCTCTTGCATGTGCAAGCCCCGCCTTTGCCATAACATCTTCAAAATCAGTTTCCCCTTGTTCAATATGATAACGACCAATTTTGAAAATAGCACCATAACCTACCATTTCTGGAAGGTGATCGGCAACATAGTCATCTACAAAACTTTCTAAAAGCCTTATATCATCTAAAAAACCATTCCCTGCAAACATAGCAAATTTATCAGCATTAATTCTTGCTGTCAATAAACTCGGTTCGTTAAAGCTCTCAAAGAAAGTTCTAACTGTTTTTAGAACTTTATCGCCCATATCACGACCAAACATTTCATTAATTGCCTTAAAATTATCTATATCGAATAACATAATTGTGTATTTTTTATTTTTATTTTGGCTTAATATTTCCGTCACTTCTACTTTAAGTTTTGCTAAATTCGGCAACCCTGTCAAAGTGTCATAATAAACAGTGTTCATAATTTTCTTTTCTGCACGAATATTGGCGATAGAAATGTAAACAACCATAGCAATTACTGTCCAATAAACTATGCTACTTACAATTTCAAACATTTCTAAAGCAGATACCAGAGTGGCATTTATCCCATCTACTTCAACATTTATTGCCAGCGCCCACTCAGTATTTTGTATAGGGAAATACACCATTACCTTAGGAATTCCATAATAATCGTAGTAAAATCCACCATTTGTTCCAGACATAATTTCAGCTTGCGCTTTTGAAACATTATCCATTCCCATTTCAAAAACATCACCGTCAGGGATAAAGGAAGTACCTACATGGTTTTCACTTGTGGAAAACACAAGATTCAATTCATAATTTACAACAAAAACATCTCCAGTACCTTCAGTGCTTAATGCTACCGACTTTAAAAAGTCACATATAATCGCTTCGCTATACAAAACTGCAACCACTTCTTCGTTTACTATTACAGGAACAGCAAAGTCAAAAGCCAATTCATCAGTTTCAAAAGTCACTTGTGGTTCAGTTATAACAAATTCATTTCGCAAGGCATGTTGATATGTCTCGTTGTTAGAAAAGTCACGCTCCGTTCCGTCAAGAGAATAGCCATTTCCCTCAAGGTCAATATAGTAAAGCGTATCAAACTTCTCAGATTGAGATTGACTTTTAAGGAAGGTAGTAATCTCATCAAATGGCACATTATCTTTTGCAACATATTCGGAAAGAAGTGATAAATCATTTTCACTTTCTTCCAGTATTTCCTCAAGCAAAATCTCCAACTGCACGCCTATTTGATTCATTTCGCTAAGTGTCGCATTTATAATTGCATCATTCATATTGGATTTAGCCAAATTTGTAATCAAACCTATAAATACTACGGCAAGGAAAACAATTGCAGTAACAATTTTTCTCGACCTGAATTTTTTTAAAAACATATGTTTACCCCCCCAAAAACAAATCTACGCTTATAAATTAAACGCAAACTTTACTTAATTTTAATTGTTAAAATTAAACAATAATAACAATTGGTCGTCTTAATTTTTTTACTTCAAAAACTGAAAAAATTATTAAAAATCTAGATTTTATCAGATATATTAAGCAATAATAAAAGAGCAAACATTTAGCCTGCTCAGTTGATATAATTATATATTCTAACAATAATTTTAACATGATTTGGCTAAAAAGTCAATATAACGACATAAAATATTATTAGATAGTATAAAAATAAAACCCTAATTTATTGTGCATATATTATAAAAAAGTTATTTTTTTGACAAGATAAAAGCTACTGCTCAAAAAGAACAGTAGCTTTTTATTACATCTTAGTTCAATGACCAATAAAATCCATTATATACATCTAAAAAATTTATTTCATTTATTGTTGTACCATACTCAAAATAGTCCGATTCGTCTATCGCCGACAATCTTTCACTATAAGAAGATGGATAAGGCATAATGCCAAAAACAAAGTCGTGATAATCTAGTGGACAATATACCACAAAGACATTTGGTAAGATATAATGGTCACCTTCTTTTACCCTTTCAGTAGCCGGGCGTGAAACTACGAGTATACTTTCGCCGCTTCCGTCTGGAATTTCGTATTCATATACACGCGACTCACCATTGTCGCTTATACGAAATTCATCTGTGGCTGGGTATACAAATCCAGTTGCAGCATCGAACCACTCATACCACCAAGCTAATGCGTAATACTCTGAATTACTTGGCAAGTGGGAAATTGGATACATTGTATATGTTGCAAAAGTTAACTGTCTTAATCCATCAACAATTTCATCTGATATAATTTCACCCATTAATGTAATATCAATATTTGAAAAATCCGAAGTATTGCTGCTGTCATAGTATGCTCCGCCGTCTTCAATAGTAACAACTTCTTGTGAATATGGTGAAACTACACTAAATCCCAAATCGTCCATGGAAGAACCACCACTTGACGAACCTCCACCAGTTGAACCACTTGAGCTTGGTGTTTCACTTATTTTTGTGAAATAATAATCAGTACCAGTGATATAAATTTTTCCAAAATCATCGCCACTAACAACTAAAGAAATCTTTCCGCCAGCATCTTCAAAGTTATAGTCACGCATTTCCCCTGGTTCGAATAAATAAACATCTGAATAGTCCCAAAAAAACTCTCCCTCATAAGGAATATCAGGCATATCTCCACTCAAAGAAGATACTGCATAGGTATCATTATCATAGAAATTAATGATGATACCACTATTTTCATCAAACCATTCACCAACAAGTCCTGTTGTATGTCCTGTTTCACTAGGGTCAGCAGGTTCATCTGAATTATCAAGTAGGAAAAAGTACCCTTCATAGCCATTTAAATGAACATAAGTTCCACCAAAATTAGGGTCGGTATAAAAATAACCTAATTTTTCTATTCCTTCTTCAGTAGTTAAAGTTAAAGTTCCGTCTTGATATGTATGAGTTCCATAATAAATATATCCCGTATCATCGCAACTAAATGTTCCGTCACTGTTAAAAGTGTAAATAATATCTTCACGATAATGTTGCCACTCTCTTAAGTATATGCTATCATCTGCTAAAATCGAATTAGCGTCCTCTGCATAAGATAATTCTTTTTCAAATGTGCCAGCAGTGTTCTCAAAATCCATAACTCCAAAACTTGTGATAGTACCATATCTAGTATCAGGGGAATTTTCATCTAAAGTGATATTATCACCGTCAATTTCATATTTTCCTTCATAAGCATAACCGTGGTCAATAAGATGATAATTTCCATAACCATCAAGAGTCAAAACATACTGATAATTCGTCCAAACTCCCATAAATTGGTCGGTATCTGAATTATACTCTTGAGTTTCTTGATTAGAATTGCCATTTTGAGTTGTACTTGGAATAAAATCATTTACATCTACATCATCGCCCCCGTTGCAAGCAGTAAGTGTAATCATAGTTGATATAATTACAGAGATAATAACAGAAATTCTTTTTGTTTTTTTCTTCATAAAAATATTCATTCCTTTCTCGATTGTTTTAATAGAACCAAAAATCACAACACCTCTAAACGATATTTGCATGGTTTTTAAAACTTTGTTTCAAAATATCCACCTTTATAATTTTGACAACTAAGTTATATTAATATACTAAATTAATTATATCATATAATTATAAGAAAAACAAGTAATTCATTTTACAAAAAAATTAGAACATTAATGACAAAATATTCTAAAAAGCAGTATATTTTTTTATCAGAATTAAAATTTATATATAAAAATGAGATTTGCTATGAACATAAACAAGTTCTACCAAAATAAAAAATGTTAAATTAAATATAGAATTTTCAAAAAACCTTGACAAATTAATTTTTATGGAATATAATACAACTATATTATTATATAATTATACAGTTATGGAACGAGGTTTATTATGAGTGAATTATGTTGCAAAAC
>CAYJLB010000092.1:578-5212 GCA_964370845.1 uncultured Oscillospiraceae bacterium | reverse complement strand
CATATCAAAGCTAATAAGACATAATTAAACAAATTGAAATTAATTACGTCCCTTTTATTAATTAAAATTCGACTACAGTAATTTACCGCAATTTAAAATTCTTGGGAGCTAATTTGTAGGCTATTGGAATTGACACTAAAGTGTACAAAATACAAAATACTATTAGAATAATCCCGAAAATTGCGAAAGGTGGGTTTGATTGCATTAAAATGTAACAGCCGAAGTATGTCACGCCCTTTAAAATGGAGTAAACAGGGTTTTTCATCTGCACATCCTTATTGTATGGTTGGAAAATGTAGTAGATTACAAGGTTATGAACACTGAAAAATGTGGACATTGCCATAATGCTAATAAACAGTACAATATATTCGTAAATTAGCGGTGTTCCGCCTGAAATTAACAAAATTATGGGCAGTCCTAAAGCGATAGGCAAGGATTGAAACCAGTCCATTATAAATACTGCCTTTAATCGTAGTTTGAACATCTCCAAAATCGCCTTGGGTTGGCGATAAAATCGATAGGTAAGCATTTCGTTGTCACAGTTCATGAAAATTACCTTTGTCATTCGCTCTCCGCAGTTTAAAAAGCAGAAAAAATAGGTTAAAAACGACACAAAACCCACTACTGTTTCGTTTATGAGGGCTTTGAATTCAGCGGAAAATAAACAGCCGATTACAACTGCTAAGACTAAGATAATTTCCCCAATGATAATTTTTTTCGTTGAATTGTAAAGCAATTTTCGGTGGCGTTGCATGAAACATTCGGACAAATATGCATAGCCAGACTTTTTGCTGTCGATTTCTCCGCCCTCTTGAATGTACTTTGAAGTTGCGTCGGTCATCAATTTTTTTCGGTCAACGCTCTTTGCCACTAAAGTATTGTATCTTAACAGCAAACGTTTGTACATTTTGTGGTAATCTTTGTATTTAAGCAAGTATACAAGGGGAAAAACACAGGCTACAACTAAAATTCCCGCTATTATAAATAGTAGATTTTGGGATATTGCAATGTTAAAAAATGAGATTACAAAGCCAGTTATCGCCAATAATGCAGCTGTAATAGTTTCTAAAATGCTTGAACCTTTGTATTGTTGGTTTGCTTTTTTTGTCAAGTACCATAATTTCATACCTCCGCCTAAAATTTTTCCGCTTATAAGTATTACTAATAAAGGTATGATGTAAAATAAGCCTAGATTATTAAACTGCGGTAGGAAAATGTAGACAGGCAAAAATCCTATCATCATTTTTATTAAGAATTCAAAAAATCCCGATAATACAACTTTTTTTGTGTCCATTCGCATAAAAGTTATGGCGTATTCATGCTCTTTTTTAAAGTCAAGGACAAAACAATTTCCTATCGCTCCGCCAAAAGTGCAGAATAAAATGGTGTTGATTAAAACTTGATTTTCTGTTAAACTTATATGTTCAAAGGACAAAATTGTGTTCGCTAATAAAAATAAAATTAAGGCATAGATGAATTTTCCTAAAAAAATCTTGAAAAAATTTATTATCATAGAAATGATTTTAACAACTGTCTTACAGGCTGGACTTGCATACAAAGAATCGGGAAATGCTCGCCCTATTAAGGGGAAACGCTTTATGTAGTAGATAAGACTGTTGCCCGTGTAGGTGTATTGCAAGGCGCGGACTTTTTTTAAAGTCTTACTCATTGCCCTCATCCCTCCTTAACGTTTCAATTATATGCTCCTTGTCCTTTTGTACGTCAAAAAGCATTCCTTGGGATAAAATCACGATTTCGTCACAAAGTTCTAGCGCTAATTCCATTATGTGGGTGGAAAAAATTATGATATGATTCTCTTTTATGGAGCGAAGAAGCTGTTTCATCTCGTCGGCAACAACAACGTCAAAAGATGTCAAAGGCTCGTCTAGTAGCAAAATTTTAGGCTGCGCAATGAAATTTACTAACATCTGAATTTTATTTTTCATCCCTAAAGAATAATCTTTTAACAAGCGGTCTCTGTCCTCTTCAATAATTCCCACCATGTCCAAATATTGGTCAACGGATTTTTCTATTGTGATTTCTTCTTTATTTATGTCAATGAAAAATTTGATAAATTCTCGTGCTGTCAAAAAAGATGGAACGCTAGGGGAAGATAAAACATAGCCCACATCTTTTGAGATTAGGGGCTTTTGTTCGCCATTTTCCTCAAGTAAAATAGTACCGCTGTCCGCATCAATGTCCTCGTTTACGCAGTTAAAAAAAGTGGTTTTACCCGCACCATTTCGCCCTAAGAGAGCGTAAATTTTCCCTTTTTCAAAGGTGAAGCCAGCATCTTTTAACACTTCTTTTTTATCAAATTTCTTTTTAAGATTTTGTATTGTTAATTTCATATTGAAAACTCCTATAGTTATTTCAGTTCATAGTGCAAAATTCACAGTTTATAGTTAAAGATTAGCATTTGCGGAGTTGTTTTTGCACTAATTTACTATAACATAATTCGATTTATTTGTAAAGCATTTAATTAAATAGGGAGTAACAATGGAATTTCACTCACTTTGGAAGTTGTTATTTTAGTTGTTAATATTGATGAAAATATATCAAATTTAGCGATAAATTTGTTATAAAAGTATTATTGACATTTTGGTTTAATCGTGTTAGACTAAAATTATTAAATCGGTCTAATGCGTTTAGACTGAAAAGAAAATGAAAGGATAAACTATTATGGGTAATGTTAACTATAATTTAGGGGAAATTGAAGAAAAGTTTGCGAATATAATTTGGGAAAATGAGCCAATTGCGTCAGGAAAACTTGTAATATTGTGTAAAGACTTGTTATCCTGGAAAAAATCCACTACTTACACAATGTTAAAAAGGCTTTGTGACAAGGAAATATTTGCAAATGAAAATGGTGAAGTCTATGCAAAAATGACAAAAGATGAATTCATTTCTAAAAAAAGCAAGGTCTATATTAAGGATAATTTTGGTGGGTCCTTACCAAAATTCTTAACCGCATTCACAATGAAACAAAAACTCACAGACAAAGAAATAAATGAGATACAAAAAATGATTGATGAACATAAAGAAAGCAATAAATAAATACTATAAGTAAAAAGGTGGGAATTATATGGCTAACATTTTTTACACAATATTAAATATGACAATTACTGCGAGCATAATTATTCTTCTTTGTATAATTGTAAGACTATTCTTAAAAAAAGCACCTAAAATTTTCTCATATTTGCTTTGGAGCGTGGTTTTATTTAGACTTTTAGTGCCTTTTTCATTTGAAAGTAATGTAAGTGTCCTCCCCACTGGGAATAGGACTATTGAAAATCCCGCTACTCAAGATGTGTATACATATTATGAAACTTTATATGAGGGAAATTCTAATGCAGTAAACATGGAAACTGTATACCTTGAAACCGATTTAAATGGTGGATATCAAACTGTTTTAAGTACAAACGGAACTTTAGAACCTGCAACTATATTTGAGGTAAAAAGTGTAAATAGCAAGGAAATAAACAGTGCTAAAACTTTGAATTTTTGGATTGTTTCAATTTGGGGAATGGGTATAATTGCTATGATACTGCACAGTATAATTTCTATTTCAAATTTGAAAAATAAGCTAAAAAATTCCATTCACTATGAAAAAAATATTTATATTTCTAAAAATCTGGAAACAGCTTTTGTTCTTGGAATTATTAAGCCGAAAATATATCTTCCTGACAATTTAAATGAGGAAGAAATGAAATATATTATAGCCCATGAGAAAATTCATATAAAAAGACTAGACCATTTTTCTAAACTTTTGTTTTTTATAGCTTTGATTTTGCACTGGTTTAACCCTCTTGTTTGGGTAGCTTTCTTTCTTTTTACAAAGGATATGGAAATGTCTTGTGACGAAGCTGTAATAAAAAAACTGGGTGAAAATTATAAAATACAGTACTCATCATCTCTTTTGACCGTGGCTACAAAATCTAGAATAGTAGGTGGAACTCCCCTTGCGTTCGGTGAGATGGACACTAAAGACAGAGTGAAAAATATTCTCTCTTATAAAAAAATTGCAGTAGGATTTTTTCTTTTACTTATTATTGCAGTAGGTGCTATAATATTTTTGCTCCTTGCTAATCCAATGGATAACAGCAAAAAAATGATTACAATAAATGATATTGAAAACTTGAAAATTGAAAATTCTTTAAGTGTAGATGATTTTAAAGAGTATGACCATGAAGTTGTGCTTGAGGGGGATTATTATCTTTTAACATTTGATATTAATGATGAATATTATTTGCAAATTTCTCATTTAGTTGATAATTCAACTCCTTTTGCTATAAAACTTGTTAGTAAGAGGACTGAATATTCTGTAGACATAAGAGATACACCTATTCCTGCATTTATAGAAAGTGATAATTTTTATGCTACATCTAATGATGAAAGTGAATTTACAACTCAATCTATAGATGAAGTTATAATTGAATTTCCTGAAGATTTTGTAGATTATGAAATTGAATTTGAAAACCCTGTAGTTAAAGAAATTGTGGAGGATTTAATTCAAAAAAGTGATAAAATTATGGCGAGTGATGTGTATTATTTAGATTATCTTTATTTTAGCACAAAAGAAAATAATAACAACACCTTAGATGATTTAAAGCATTTTCCTAATTTAAAATCAA
>CAYJLB010000092.1:0-568 GCA_964370845.1 uncultured Oscillospiraceae bacterium | reverse complement strand
ACATAATACTTCTGATTTAACTTATCTTGAAAAAATGAATCAATTGACTTATCTTGGAATTTACATAAGTGAAAATGCGGATAATAACCTTGATTTCTTAGATAATTTGACTAATTTAAAAACATTGTCAATTTCAAATATTGATGAAGATGTGCTTTTCTTAGAAAATTATAATGATTTAGAAAATTTAAGTATAGACTTTATAGAAGGAACAGAATTTAATTTTGAAAGTATTTCTCATCTTGATAAAATTACATTTTTGCATTTATCAAATGGAGTTTCAAAAAATACTGTTAAAATATCAAATCTAGTAAATTTAAAAACGCTTACTCTTATAGATATGGGAATTGATGAACTTGATGGTTTTGAAAATTTAACTAAAGTTGAAGATTTGAATTTAACCACAAACAATATTATAGATATTACTCCAATTGAAAAAATGATAAGTCTTAAAACACTTAGTATAAATGATAATGAAATCATTGATTTAACACCACTTGAAAATTTGCCTAATCTTAAATATTTATATGCAAATAATAATAATATCTCAATAGTACCGCATATGAAA
>CAYJLB010000091.1:0-5275 GCA_964370845.1 uncultured Oscillospiraceae bacterium | reverse complement strand
TACATTTAGTAAAAAAATTACTCCCATTATGACAAATAAAACTGTCCTAATCATTTTAAATAAAAATGTATATTTGTGCTGATAAGTTTTAAATGAAATTACTTCTTCCTCTGCTGTGATGTCATAAGTGACTTCACAAAGAGGATTTTTTGTTAGTTCTTCCATGAATATCACCAATCCTTTCTGGACGTTTTGTGTATCTTTTTTCATCTAATTTTTTTAGGAAAAAAGTTTCGTTCTTAAGGGACGAAAAGCACAATAACTCCAAACAATTTTAATTGTTACAATTTTAATTGTTACAATTTTGTAATATTATATTTTAATATTACTATATGTCTAAATTTTTAACTGATTTAGCGTGTTTTTCGATAAATTCACGTCTAGGTGCAACTTTATCACCCATTAAAATTGTAAAAATTTCATCTGCCTTCAAAGCATCTTCCATTTCAACTTTTACAATTGTACGAGTTTCAGGGTTCATTGTTGTTTCCCAAAGTTGTTCAGGATCCATTTCACCAAGACCTTTGTAACGTTGAACATCAATTTTCGCTTTTTCATTGTCACCAGTTAATTCCTCAATATACATATCTCTTTCTCTATCAGAAAAGGCATATCTTGCTTTTTTTCCTCTTGAAATTTTAAATAGAGGAGGTTGTGCAATGTAAACATGTCCGTGAGAAATTAATGGACGCATAAATCTAAAGAAAAATGTTAAAATCAAAGTTCTAATATGAGATCCGTCAACGTCAGCATCGGCCATAATTATAACTTTACCATAACGTAATTTTTCTATGTCAAAATCTTCACCAATACTTGTCCCTAAAGCGGTAACAACTGGAGTTAATTTTTCATTCCCATAAACTTTATCAATTCTAGCTTTTTCAACGTTAAGCATTTTTCCCCAAAGAGGTAAAATCGCTTGATAACGTCTATCTCTACCACCTTTTGCAGAACCGCCTGCTGAGTCCCCTTCGACGATATAAATTTCAGTAAACTGCGTATCTCTTTCCGAACAGTCAGCCAATTTCCCTGGTAGTGATGCACTTTCTAACGCTGATTTTCTACGAGTTAATTCCCTCGCTCTTTTTGCAGCTTCTCTAGCCTTTTGTGCATTTACAGCTTTATCAAAAATAGTTCTTGCAACAGCTGGATTTTCTTCAAAAAAGTCCATTAATTTTTCTGTTACAATATTTTCTACTAATGGTTTAACTTCAGGGTTTCCAAGTTTTCCTTTAGTTTGTCCTTCAAATTCACAGTTTAATAATTTTACACTTACAACAGCTGCAATTCCCTCACGAACGTCCTCACCGATAGGTCCTTTTTCGCCCTCTTTAATAAGATTGAATTTTTTACCATATTCAGTCATTACTTTAGTAAGTGAATTTTTAAAGGCAGTTTCATGTGTTCCACCATCAACAGTATGAATATTATTTGCAAATGAAAGAATAATTTCATTATAACTATCATTGTATTGGAAAGCAATTTCCGCAGAGGAATCACCTATTTTACCTTGAATATAAATTACATCTTGGTGAAGACCTTCAAATCCGCGAGTATGATTAATATGCTCAACGAAACTTCTAATTCCGCCCTCATAATATAATTCTTCTACAAAAATATCATTATCATCGCGAGTATCTGAGAAAATGATTTTTATTCCAGCGTTTAAAAAAGCTTGTTCACGAAGTCTTTTTAATAAAACCTCTCTATCATATTCTACAGTTTCAAATATTTCAGAATTTGCTTTAAATGTAACTTCAGTACCAGTTTTTTCAGTTTTATCAATTACTTTAATTTCTTCTTTATAATTACCCTCATCAAAATGTTGGAAGTGAACATTTTCACCATCAAAAATTCTAATTTCAAGCCAAGAAGAAAGTGCATTTACAACAGAAGCACCTACACCATGTAACCCTCCCGAAACTTTATAACCTCCACCGCCGAATTTACCACCAGCGTGAAGTACAGTATATACAACAGTTGCAGCAGAAATTCCTTCTTTAGGATGTATACCTGTTGGAATACCACGCCCATTATCTACTACTTGTATAATATTATCTTTCTTAATTTCAACTCTAATTTCGGTACAATATCCAGCTAAAGCTTCATCTATACCGTTATCTACAATTTCATAAACAAGGTGATGTAGACCGTTTGGACCAGTTGAACCAATATACATTCCCGGACGTTTTTTTACCGCTTCAAGTCCCTCAAGAACCTGAATTTGGTCGGCACCATATTCATTACCCTCGCCTACTATAGTGTCATTTACATTTATGTTATCCAAAATAATCCTCCTTTAAAAAGATTTTATTTGATAATATTCAATACTAATTGTAATATTAATATGAAATATTACAATTTTTTATTAATAAATCGCTTTTTCATAGTCTGAACAGAAATAGGAGATACAAAAATCTTATCTTCACAAAGAATAAATGACTTCGGTAAATCGTAACTTATTTCTTCCATTTTATTGCTATTTTTATTTAGAAAATTCTTTGTAATTTGTGACGTTGAAGTATTTTCAATATCAAAAATTCCAATAATATCTTTGCTATATAAAGAATAATTATTTCCAATATGAAGATACATAAAAACCCACTTTCTAAGAATAATTAGTAAAAACTATTTTTCTTTTTCTTTGATTACTTTACCATTTTCTATAATAAAAATTTTTCCATTTTTTATATTTAATAAACTTGAATTACAGCAAGTAATAAAAACTTGCATATCTTTTATTGAGGACAAAATAAATTTATGCCTCTTTTTATCAAGTTCACTTAAAACATCATCTAAAAGTAAAACAGGAGGGTCACCCGTTTCTTCGTATAAAATATATGCGTTTGCAAGTTTTAAAGTTAAAGCAACTGAACGTTGCTGCCCTTGTGAGCAAAAATCTTTTACTGAAAGATTATTAATTTTTAAAATAATATCATCTCGATGAATTCCGACTTGAGTAAATCCACTCTTAATATCAAAAGAAATATTACTTTTTAATTTATCATAATAAATATCTTCAAGCTCACCTTTATAATCATTTTTGCCCTCTAAATTGTCATAAATCGAAGAAAAATAACTAAGAGTAAATTTTTCTTTATTTTCACACATATCTTGATACAATTTTGAAGTGAAAATATTTAATTTTTTTGAAAAATTATATCTAATCAAAGAAATATAAGCTCCGATTTTGGAAAGTTGTAAATCCCAAATTTCCAAATCCTCAACCGAAGCTTTATTAAATCCAATATTTTTAAGGACTGCATTTCGTTGAATTAACAAATTTTCATATTTAGTTACAATGTCTTTATAAGACGGTTTAATTTGAGAAATTGATAAATCTAAAAAACTTCGGCGATTTTCAGGCGAACCTTTTGACAACTCCAAATCTAAAGGAGTGAAAACCACACATTTCAAATTTCCAAACAAAGAATATAAACTTTTAAGAGGAACTCCATTCAAATGGACAGTTTTATTTTTTATATTTTTATTTAATTCAATTTCAATTTTTTGTTTTCTTTGTAAATCTTTAAATTCCAAATAAAGAGAACTTTTTTCTTTATTAAAATTGATTAAATCTTTTTCCTTAGAGCCTCTAAAATTTTTCACTCCGGAAGAAAGCCAAATTGTTTCAATTAAATTAGTTTTTCCCTGGGCATTTTCCCCACAAAAAATATTAATTTTTTCATTAAATTCAATTTTTACATCTTTTAAGTTTCTATAATTATCAGCATAAAGATTTTTTATAATCAATTTTAAATCATACCTTTATTGTTTTATATTACTTAATGTATAAATATAATAAATTATACATCAAGTAACTATTAAAGTAATATCATCAAGAGAAATTTTATCCCCTGGTCTAATTTTTTTACCACGCATAGTGCAAATTTCACCATTTACAAATACTTCACCATTTTGAATAACTTCTTTTGCAATTCCGCCTGTTTCCAAAATGCCAGCAAATTTCAAAAGTTGGTCAAGTTTTATAAATTCGGTAGTAATTTTAATTTCCTCAGTCATTTTTCAACCTCACTGGTAACACAAGGTATGTATAAAAATCACCTGTTAATGGAACAATTTTCATAGGTAAATTACTTCCATTAAGTAAAAATTTAACTTTATCATCATCAATTGCTTTTAATGGATCAAGTAAATATTTATTATTAAAACCAATTTCTATAGAATTTCCGATTAACTCACAGTTAATTTCATCACTAATTTTACCCAAAGTAGTATTACAAGAAGTTAAAATTTGATTATTTTCAAAAACTAACTTAATTGGTGATTTAATTCTTTCATTAATTAAAAGTGAAGCTCTATCTAAAGAATTAATCATTTCTTTAGTGTCAACAATTACTTCTGTATTAAAAGATGGAGGAAGTGAGTTTTTATAATTATGAAATTCACCTTCTAACAATCTTGAAATTACAAAATAACCAGAAATATCAAAAATTATATGCTTTTTACTAACATTTACAGTACATTCTTTTTCATCATCATCAGAAAGAAGTCTTGAAACTTCATTTAATGCTTTTGAAGGTACAACAAATTTCATTTCTTTATCAATATTAACTTTTTCAGTTCTAATAGCAAGTCTATAACCATCAATTGCAACTATATTTAAATTATTATCAGCAAGTTCAAATAATTCACCTGTTAAAATAGGTTTTGCGTCATTTGTAGCAACAGCAAAAATAGTTTGCTGAATCATTGATTTAAGTAAGCTTTGTGGTAATGAAAAACTTTCACTTTCACTAATTTTTGGAATATCAGGATATTCTTCCGAATTAGTAGCACTGATAGTATATTCAGTTAAACCTGATTTTATAGTAACAGAAAGTGAATCAGAAACTGTAATTTCAATTTGGTCATTAGGCATTTTTCTTACAATGTCATTAATTAATTTTGAATTTACAATAAATTCACCAGTGTCAGAAGAAGTAATAGGTATTTGAGTTTGAATTCCTATTTCAAGGTCATAACCAGTTAAATCCATAGTATTATTTTCTATTTTAATTTTTACACCTTCTAAAGATGTAATTGTAGATTTTGTAGCAACAGCTTTTGATACATGATTTAATGCTTCATAGAAGCTATTTTTTTCACAAATCAATCTCATAATTATGATTAATCCTTTCTTATTGTTTTAATAGAACTAAAGTTCATACGACTTTTTTACCTAGTTTTTATGCAAACTTGTTCGCTGTAAAAAAGTTTAGCCTATTATATTTGGCGAAAAGTACAAAACGGTGTTTGAAAATTTTATTTTCAA
>CAYJLB010000090.1:0-5408 GCA_964370845.1 uncultured Oscillospiraceae bacterium | reverse complement strand
CAGAGTTATAAACTTTTTCCACTCCGTCCTCGATGATTGGAGTTTCTTCTTTTTCAGTCATACCAACAATTATATACATATCATATTTTTGAGCATAATCGGATAAATAAATTGTGCTTTCACCAGGAATTGTTTCAGCAAGTTCAACTTGCATAGCTTTATCTGTATAAGTAAGTGGGTCAGTTAGTGGGTCAATGTATTCATATCCTGATAAAACAGTTTCAGGGAAAACGATAAATTCTACACCAGCTGCAGCAGCTTCTTCGATATATTCAACGATTTTTTCAAGGTTAGCTTCTTTATCTCCCCAAACAGCGGACATATTTACAACAGCAGCTAAAGGACCGTCAGTTTCTGTATATCTATAAGAAAGGTCATCACCAGCCTCTTGCATATCAGCAAGTTCATCATACCACAATGCATATAATTCAGGTGCAAAGTCAGTATGTGAAGTTGTGTATCCAGTTGAAGCGGTAACATTAGTGCTATTTGTCAAAAGACCTTCTTCACCAGTGATAATGTCAGCATCAGTGATAAGTTCACCAGCTGAATCAACTTCGCCAGCAAAGTATCTTGCACCTTGGAAAGTTCCGTTCAAAATAACACTTCCACCTGGGAAATTGTATGGATAACTTCCATCTTCTTTTTCAGGGCCGTCAAAACCAACAAGGTTTGAGCTCATAATTGTCATACCATCTCTTGACGCAATGCTTTCAAGACGGTTTTTGTAATACCATTCCCACCCTAAATCTTCGATAACGTCATCGCTGTCAATATCACGATAAAATCTTGATGTAGCAGTTGGGTTCATAAGTAAGTTTACACCCTCAGCAGCATAATATCTTTCAATTTCAGGGTTTGCGTATGTATCGTAACAAATGCTAAGTCCGATTAAACCATATTCATCTGCATCTAAAATTACAGGTTCTGTTCCCGGCATACACCAATCACCCTCAACAGGAACAATTTTTTGATAGGAGGTTACTTCTCCATCAGGTGAACAAGCAAAAGCTGAGTTGTATGCGTGGCTGTCATCACCAGGGACAACTTCTGTTGCACCGTAAATAATCCACATATCTTTTTCGTCGGCAATTTGTGCAAATTCTGTCGCAGTAGGACCATCTACTGTTTCAGCAAGTTCAATTGGCATTTGATAAATTTCTGATTCAGGGTCGCTTGAATAAGCATATCCAGTTACACACATCTCAGGAAAAAGTAAAATCTTCACTCCTAAATCGTCCGCTTCCTCAATATAATCTTTCATCATTTCAATATTGGCTTCTTTATCTCCCCAAACGGGTGCGAAGTTAACTACTCCAAGCTCATTTTCGTCGAATTCATAAGAAACTTTCGGCTGTTCTAAACGTGGGTAACTTTCCGCAGTTACATTTACTGAAAAAATGCTAACTGACAGACTCATTGCTGCAATAGCTGCTAAAACTTTTCTCTTCATAATACATAGTTCCCTTCACAATATAGTTTAATTTCATTTATTTCTTTTGTTCTTATTTTTGTCGACAAAAAACAAAAAAGCAAAGGAACTTTTAAAAAGCTCCTTTGCTCTATGTTTGAATTATATCACAGCAATTTTTATTTTGCAATACTAAAATTCGACCAATATTGCTAAATTGGCGTTAATATTTTATTCATTTTTACCAATTTACAAGTAAAATTATATATCTTTTCATTTTTATGACCATTTCTTTCTTATATTTCCAACAGTTCATTTTAACCAAAATTTATATAGTTTTTTTAGTGAAAATGTGTATTGAAATACAAATTGAACTGTGATAAAATAGTAACCATAGCAAATGCAATCGATTGCATTTACATATTGCAACTATTCCAAAGGAGGAAACTTGAATTGGTTACAATACACGATATAGCAAAAAAAAGCGGTTATGATGCCGCAACTGTTTCAAGAGCTCTTTCTGGAAAACAAAATGTAAGGGTTAAAACACGAGAACATATTGAATCAATTGCAAAAGAAATGGGTTATGTTCCAAATATTCTTGCAAAAAGTTTGAAAGTGCAAAAATCTTGGAATATTGGCATTATAATGAATTTATCTGGCGATTTGGGGCTTAAGCACTATCTTTTCGCCGATGTTTTGGATAGCTTTGCTAAGACTGTGCAAAACGAAGGCTACGATATCACAATTTTGAAAAATCATACCGAAAATTTTGATTATTTAGAGCATAGCAGAGGTAAACGTTACGATGGAATTTTTGTAATTTGTGGGGATTTTAACAAGCAATCTCTTGTTGATTTAATTCACAGTGAAATTCCTGTTGTCGCAATTGATTATACCGGCGATAATATTGACGAACTTGGCGTAAATTGCATTACAAGCAACAACCGTGAAATGATGTATTTGCTTACTTGTGAAGTTCTTGATAAAGGACATAAAGATGTTACTTTCATTACTGGCGAAGATGTTTTTATTACTAGAGAACGAAAAAAAGGGTTTATTAAAGCTTTGCAAGAATATAATATTGAACTTAATGAAAATCAAATCATTGAGGGTAACTACTATAATTTTGAAAAAACAAAAGATGTTATCACAGAAATTTTAAATAGAGAAAAAATTCCAACAGCCATAATTTTACCAGATGATTATTGTGCAATTTCTGCTCATAAAACATTGACTAAAAAAGGATATAAAATCCCAAGAGATATTTCAATAATTGGTTTCGACGGAATTGAATTAGCAAAAATGCTTACTCCGTCAATTATGACAGTAAAACAAGACGCTGAAAAAATGGGGACAGCGTCAGCAAGAAGACTAATTTCATTAATTAATAAAGAAGAAATTGTTGGAACTGCTATACAACTTGTTCCTGCAAAAATTCAAAAAGGCGGAAGCCTTTCTAACCCTAAAGATTTAAGCGCAAAGTAAGTGTTTTTTCATTTACTTTGCTTAAATAAAAAATAATTTAAGGAGGATTTTTATTTTTTTGCAACCAAATGCAATCGATTGCATAAAATTCAAAAATTGAAAGGGAAGAATTAAAATGAAAAAAATGATTAAAAAATTAGTAGCTTTAGCTATGGTGGCAACAATGTCCTTATCCTTTGTAGGATGTCAAGAAGAGAAAGAAGAACTTGTAATTTGGTCTTTCACAGATGAAATTCACAGAATTTTAGCGGAATATTATTTACCTGAAATAACTGGAAAAACTTTCACTACTGAACAAGACACTTATACGGCGGAAGAAACTGGACTTGATTACGACATAAAAATCGTTTTAACTCCAACTGAAAACTATCAAACTAAATTAGACCCAGTTTTAGCAAGCGGAAAAGACGCTCCTGACATAATCGCACTTGAAAATCAATTTATCCTAAAATATGTTGATTCAGGCGCATTAATGAACCTTGGTGCAGAAGGATTTGACCTTCAATCAAGAGCAGAAGCTGAACTATATGACTATGTAAACGAACTTGGTATTGACGAAAATGGAAATCAAGTTGCTATTAGTATGCAAGCTACTCCTGGTGCATTTTTCTATAGAAGAAGTATTGCTTTAGAAGTTTTAGGAACTGACGACCCTGCACAAGTTCAAGAATATGTTTCAGATTTTGACAGTTTCATTGAACTTGCTGGAACTTTAAAAGATTATAAATATGGCGAAGAAGATTACCCTGACTACAGAATTTTATCAGGTCTTGGAGATATTGTTTACCCATTGTATTCAGCAAGAGATTTAGGTTGGATTGATGGAGATAGCTTAAATGTTGATAAATTAATGTATAATTCAACTGGCGATGGTGAAAGAGATTACTTTGACTACGCAAAATTACTACAAGACGGAAATAACGCTGGAACTGAATTCGATATGTACATAAATGAAACTTCACAATGGAGTGAAGGTTGGTTTGCTGATATGTCAGGCGATCAAGTATTCGGTTACTTCCTACCAACATGGGGCTTACACTACTTATTGAAAACAAACGCTGCTGAAACATCAGGTGACTGGGCAATTTGTGAGGGTCCTCAACCTTTCTTTAACGGCGGTACTTGGGTAGCAGCACTTGAAAGCACTGATATGCCTGAAGAAGCAAAAGCATTTATGGAATACTACGCATTAAATCAAGAATTTTCAGAAGCTTGGGCAAAAGATACAGGAGATTTTGTTTCTAATAAAGCTGTTGTAGAAAAAATCAAAGGCGATTTCTCAGAAGAATTCTTAGGCGGACAAAACCACTATGAAGTATTTGCAAATTTAATTGACGACATTAACCCTGACACAATTTCTTCACAAGATATGACAATAAATGGTTCTTTCCAAAACTCAATTATTTCTTATGCTACTGAGGCAGAAGGTTATGAAACAAAAGAAGCTTGTATGAAATTGTTTACTGATTCCATTAAATCAAGTTATCCAAGTATGACAATTCCAGCGGATTTACCTCAATAATAATAAAAAGGGGCGATACATTTGAGCAACTCAACTCAAAAACCTATTAAAAAAAGCAAAATGAGAAATGTGAATATCTATGGTTATTTTTTCTTAATTCCATTTTTTGTAATTTTCCTAGTCTTTCAATTAGTGCCTATGATAAATACGATTTCAATGAGCTTTTATGATATAGCTGGTTTTTCACGAAACGGAGATTTTATCCTATTTGATAACTATACACAAGTTTTAGGTGACCCTATATTTATTCAATCAATTGGAAATACATTTATCATTTGGATGTTAAACTTTATTCCACAAATGTTAGTTGCCCTTCTTGGTGCAGTGTGGTTTACCGCACTGTACAAGATGAGAGGTACAGGATTTTTCAAAGTAGTATTTTATATGCCAAATATTATAACAGCAGCTTCAATGGCGGTATTATTCTTCTCTTTGGGAACTCACCCAGATGGTGCAATTGACCAAATATTAACTTCACTTGGAGTTTCCCATGAATTTAATATTTTTAACAACGAATGGGCTTCAAGAATTTATATTGCATTTATTCAGTTTCTAATGTGGTTTGGAAACACTATGATTATTTTAATTGCAGGAATTTTAGGAATAAATACTGATTATTACGAAGCGGCTTCAGTTGATGGTGCTTCAACAAGAAAAATGTTCTTTAAAATTACATTGCCTTTAATCAAACCAATTATGCTTTATGTTTTGGTTACTTCATTAATAGGTGGACTTCAAGTTTTTGACATTCCTTTCTTATTAAATGGTGGTGGACCTAGAAATTCAACAATGACAATGTCAGTTTATATTTATCAAATGGCGTTTAAAGGTGAGCAAAATTATGGTGTTGCTTCTGCTGCATCTGTAGTTTTATTCTTAATCTCAATCACAATTAGTATTATAATGTTTAGAACATTAAATCCTAAAAAAGAAAAAACTTTAGGCTAAGAAAGGGGAAAGTTTATTATGTTTAAAACTAAAAATAAC
>CAYJLB010000089.1:0-5606 GCA_964370845.1 uncultured Oscillospiraceae bacterium | reverse complement strand
TCTGAGTAAAAAACTTCAGTCATCATTACTGCCGCATGGTCTATTTGAAGTATAATTATTAATACAATTGAGCTAAGAAGTATAATAGAATGCTTACTTTTTACAGTAACTCTCTGAATAGAGGTATTATCAATGAATTTTTTAACAAGTTCATGTGCCAAAGATAAAACAATACAAACAATAATAACAATAATACTATCGTAAATTGAATTTTTAACAAGATTTGCAGGTGAAATATTAAATATACTGCTAAATATTATAATCATAGGAGTTATTAATGCAAATATATGTAAAAGAAATATTGAAGCTCCACAAAAAACTTGCACAAAATCTGTTTTAGATATTAATTTAAACTCAATCGTTAGCATAATCAAAAAAGCAATAATTATTAAATATAAGTCTAAATGTATACACTGAACCAGAGCAAATAGCGATGTATTAAACAAAGCTAGCCCAGCAAAAACAAATTTGTTTTTAGTCCCACCAATCAACAAACCTGACGAATAAGAAAAAATTGAAAATTGATAAAAAAACATAGTTATTAAAGAAATTCCAAAAATTATATCAATTGATTCAATAATCATATAAAGATACTCCTTAAAAATATTATAAAAAGTTTGAGATTTTAAATAAAATATATACATCATCAAAATGTGGCTTTGATATAATTATTATATCACACATTTGTATAAAAAGTCTATTAACGAAATGTTAAAATTTTTTTCGATTTATGAAATTGATTTTCCATTTTTATAAGATTATCTTTAATGAAACTCACATAATCGGAACACAAGATTAAAAATCGTCAAATTACGAACACCCGATTCTCCACAAAAAACACCACCAAAGTAGTTATGGATTTTACATATCTATTTTGGTGGTGTAAGCTTTTTACATTTTAACTTTATGGAATACTTTTTTACCTTTTTTAATGATAAAATCCTTATCAAATGCTGATTTATCAAAAGACTGGTTAGGGTCACTCACCTTTTCATCGTTAACTGAAACTCCCCCTTGAGTAACTAGACGTCTTCCCTCACCTTTTGACGGGCAAAGTTTTGTTGCTACTAAGACATCTAAAATTGAGATTTTTCCGTCAGTGAAATTGCTATCATCTAAAGTTGTTGTTGGCATATCGGCAGAAACTGCACCTTTTTCAAAAACAGCTCTTGCAGCTTCAAGGCATTTGTTAGCCTCATCATCGCTATGAACCATTTTTGTAAGTTCAAAAGCAAGAATTTCCTTAGCTTTGTTAAGTTCTTGCCCTTCCCAAACTTCCATAGCTTCAATTTCTTCCACCGGAATGAAAGTTAAAAGTTTTAAGCAATTAATAACGTCGCCATCAGCAACATTTCTCCAGTATTGGAAAAAGTCGTAAGGTGAACACTTCACAGGGTCAAGCCACAAAGCACCCTTTTCAGTTTTGCCCATTTTTTTACCCTCTTTAGTAGTTAAAAGAGTGAAAGTCATACCGTAAACTTCCTCTTGTTTAACACGTCTTACAAGGTCAACACCACCTAAAATATTCGACCATTGGTCATCTCCACCAAGCTCCATTTTTACTTGAAGTTCGTTATTTAGGTGCAAGAAATCGTAACTTTGCATCAACATATAGTTAAATTCAAGGAAAGATAGTCCTTTTTCAAGTCTTGACTTAAAACATTCAGCAGTAAGCATTTTATTAACAGAGAAATGTCTACCAATGTCACGCAAAAATTGAATGTAATTGATATTCATTAGCCAATCACCATTGCGAACTGATAAAGCTTTTCCATCAGAGAAATCAATGAATTTTGCCATTTGATTTTTGAAATTCTCAGCATTTTGATTAATTTCATCAACAGTAAGCATTTTTCTCATATCAGTTTTACCTGTAGGGTCACCAATCATAGTAGTCCCCGTTCCAAGCAAAGCAACAGGAATATGTCCCTTTTCTTGCAATCTTTTCATAACAACGATTTGCATAAAATGTCCAACATGCAAGCTATCAGCAGTAGCATCAAAACCAATGTAAAATTTTACTCCAGTTTGATTATCAAGCAAATCCTTAATTTTTTCTTCATTTGTCATTTGAGCAATAAGCCCACGACGTTTTAATTCTTCAAATAATGTCATAAATTCTCCAACTTTCTGCGGTAATTCCGCAATTTTTTTTGAAAGTTTATCAGAAAAACAAAAAGTCCCCTGATAAATTAATATCAGAGGACGAATATATCGTGGTACCACCTCAGTTTACAGTCTGCAAAACAAACTGCCTCAAAAATGCGATAACGTGCATCACTCCGTACAATCCTACCCAAAAAGCTAAAACTATTCTTCGGAAAGTATGCTCCAAGATGTATTCACACATTGACTTGCCACCTTTTTACACCAACCAAAGGCTCTCTTTGCACAAAATCAAGGGTTACTTCTTCTTTTCACAGCATTTAAATATATAGAAATAATATCATACAAATTATATTCTGTCAAGTATTTTACAGGGAATTTTTTGAAGAAACAATTAATTCCTCAGCATTTTTAAGCATTAAGTCGGTAATTTTGTCACCGCCCATAATCCTTGCAATTTCGTATTTCCTGTCATTTTCCGCCAAAATTTTAACAGTAGTTACGGTAGAATTTCCAACATTTTTCTTTTCAATATTAAGATGAGTGTCCGCCATCACAGCGATTTGTGCAAGGTGGGTCACGCATAAAACTTGCCTATGCTTGCCAATTTCCTCAAGTTTGACACCAATTTTCCCAGCAGCACGTCCGCTCACTCCAGTGTCGATTTCATCAAAAATCAAAGTAGGAACATTGTCTTTTTCCGCCAAAACTGCCTTAAAAGCAAGCATTATACGGGATAATTCTCCCCCCGAAGCAATTTTCACAATAGGTTTTGGTGGCTCTCCCTTATTAACAGAAATCAAAAATTCCATAGAATCCATACCATTTATTGTAAGTTTTCCTTTAGCGTGAGAAATGTCGAATTTCACATTAGGCATGTCTAAAAATTTCAACTCATTTTCAACGGTTGAAATAAACTTTTTAGCAGCTTTTTCACGCAAATTTGAAAGCTTTTCTGCCTTTTTTGTAACTTCCTTAAGTAAATTATCCTTTTGCTCTAGAAGTTGCTCGATTTTTTCCTCAGCATTTTCAAGAATTGATAATTCGTCTAAAGCGGCTTGATATTTCTCCAAAGCTTCCCTTAAAGTAGGGCCAAATTTCCGCTTTATTTTTGTTAATTGTTCAAACTTATTTTTTAGGTCAGCGAATTTTTCCTCGTCCAAATCAAAATCTTTTTCAATGTGAGAAACTTCAGAATAAATGTCGTCAAGTTCGATGCTAACATTTTTTAAACGTTGCTTCAAATTAGTTAATTCAGGGACTAAAAGTTCTTTATTTCCAAGTTCTTCAGCTGCATCATCACATAACAAAACTATCCCTTTTTCCTCATCATCACCGTTTAAAATATAAGCTGCTTTCTTCAAACTTGCAATAATTTCAGAAGAATTTTTCCATCTTGCAAATTTTTCCTCAATTTCAATTTCGTCAGTTTCAACAAAATTAAATTCAGAAAATTGTTCAATAATTTCATTGAGTTCTTCAATTCGTCGATTTTTATTTTCTTCATTTGTGTAGGTTTTTTTGATAACCCGAGCAATTTCTTGAAGTTCTCTAAAAGTATTTTTGTAGTCAAATATCGCGTCTTTATTTTCAGCAAATTCGTCTAAAATATTGATGTGATTTTCAGGAAGTAACAAAATTTGATTATCATGCTGACCATGAATATTTATCAAATTTTGTCCGATTTCCTTCAAAATTGAAATATTCGCTGGCCTAGAATTTATTCTTGCAACACTTCCACCATCAGAATTAATTTCCCTTGAAACTATCAAAGTTCCATCTTCTAAATTGAATCCAAACTCCTTTAATTTCGAAGCAACATCATCAGATACAAATGAAAAAGTGGCAGAAACAAAGGCTTTTTTAGTTCCATTTCGCACAATATCCTTTGTAACTCTGTTCCCCAAAATTGCGTTAATTCCGCTAATCAAAATTGATTTACCAGCACCAGTTTCACCGGTAAAAACATTAAGTTTATCACCAAAATTTATAGATTCATTTTTTATTACAGCCAAATTTTCAATGTAAAGTTCGGTCAACAATTGAAACATCCTTCCTTGATGTTAATATTTTATGAATTAATTAAATATTATATCGTTAATTTCAGAAGCAAAATCACTAGCCTCTTTTTCACTTTTGAATAAAACAAAAATTGTGTCATCTCCAGCTAAAGTCCCAACAATATTAGGAATTTTAACTTCATCAAGCCGTGCACAAGCAGCCATAGCCATTCCAATTTGACACTTAATAACAACTGTATTCATTGCAAAATCAAGACTAGTAACCGATTCTTTGAAAAAGTTTATCATATATAAACGCGCATCTTTCACACTCACACCATCTTGCACAGCATACCGAGTTATCCCAGATTTAGAGGTAGCTTTTATCAATCTTAATTCGTTAATATCACGAGAAATTGTCGCTTGAGTTGTGTCATACCCTAATTTTACCAACTCTTGCAATAATTCATCTTGTGTTTGAATTTCGTTATTTTGTACAATTTTCAATATGTCGCTATGTCTTTTTTTCTTCATTTTAACAAATCTACCTTTCGAAAAATTATTTAATTTTAATTGGTTGCATCAGTTTATTATTAACCGAATTGTAGAAACTAGAATTATCTATATCTATGAATTTTGTACTATAATTCGACTTTGAAATAATCAATTTATCACCTGGAAAAAATTCAATTCCATCAAATCCATCGGCACTAATCCAAGCACAAGGGCTATGTTTAGAATGAATTTCTACGAAAATTTCTTTCTCAGAGGAAAACAACATAGATCGAGCAGAAAGTGAAAAAGGACAAATTTGAGTAAACTCGATGCACTCAACAGAAGGCTCAATAATCGGTCCACCCGCGGATAATGAGTAGGCTGTCGAACCAGTAGGTGTGCTAAAAATTACTCCGTCAGCACGCAATGCACTCACAACTGTTCCATGCACACTTACACTAAAATCAATTATTTTGCAGTCATGTTTTTTTGTGATAACTATATCATTCAGTGCAAAAATTTCCGCTTTTATTTGGTTATCTCGTACGAGTTTACCCTCAATCATCATTCTATCAACGAATGAATAATTATTATCTTTAATATAATCCAAAAGGTGCAAATCACTTGCTTCAATCGATGCCATAAATCCGAGTCTACCTGAATTTATGGCTAAAATTGGAACATTTGCATAGTACAAATTATGTGCACATTTTATAATAGTTCCATCGCCACCTACAACAACTATAAATTTGCAACATGTAGAAAATTCGTCAAATTTTCCAAATATTATGTTGGTTAGATGTTTGAAATTACTAAAATATTTTTCATGTAAATAAATTTGATAATTTAACTTATTAAAATATTCATAAACATTTTCTGTGCATTCTTTGACATTATTTTTTTTCAAATTAGGAAAAATTCCAATTTTCATTAAATTTTCATTCCTTTCAGAAAAATATTTATTTTAGCGAAATAAAAGCATTTTCAACAATTTTCTCTATATCA
>CAYJLB010000088.1:0-5735 GCA_964370845.1 uncultured Oscillospiraceae bacterium | reverse complement strand
AACGCTCATCTATATGAACACAGTGAGCTTCATTTTTTCGCATAATTAAAATATCACCACTTTGAAGCTCATAAGGAGTTCCTTCTACATAATATGACGCTTTTCCAGCTAAAAACATATAAAGTTCATAATCTTCATGTGTATGCATAATATTGTATTGGTTTTTTTTAGGTGTTTTATCAAGTGAATGCTTTATAGAAATACTATTATTATTATAAAAAAACAACTCTGACATACTATACTCCCTTTAAATTTAATTCAACTATATTTTATCACATAATGCAAATATTTGCAATGTTTTATGAAAATATAGTCAATGTTTTTGTTTATATTTTTTGATAAAATAGAAATAAAGTTTAAAGAAAGGTGTCATAATTATGAAAATTACATTTAGATGGTACGGCGAAAATGACCCTATTTCACTAAAGTATATAAACCAAATTCCAAATATGTATGGAATAGTATCTGCCATTTACGATGTCCCTGTTGGAGAAGTTTGGTCTAATGAAAGTATACTTAAACTGAAAGAAAACGCAGAAAATGCTTCCCTAAAATTTGAGGTTGTCGAAAGTGTTCCTGTCCACGAAGATATTAAACTTGGAAAAGAAACTGCGAACAAATATATTGAAAATTACTGTGAGAATATTAGACGATTGTCAAAAGCGGGAGTTAAAGTTATTTGCTATAATTTTATGCCTGTATTTGACTGGCTAAGAAGCGAACTTGACTTTATAAACGAAGATGGCTCATCTAGCTTATCTTATGACCACGAAACTGTTTTAAAACTTGACCCAAAGGAAAGCGAATTATCTTTACCTGGTTGGGACGAAAGTTATACAAAAGATAAACTCAAGAGCTTATTAGAGGACTACAAATCTGTTGATGAAGAAAAATTATGGGAGAATTTAAAAATTTTCTTAGAAAAAGTAATCCCTGTCGCAGAAGCTTGTGATGTTAAAATGGCAATTCATCCAGATGACCCACCGTGGTCCATGTTCGGACTTCCTAGAATTATTTCTAGCGAAAAAAATATGGATAGATTTTTAAAAATTGTCGATTCACCATATAACGGAATTACTTTCTGCACTGGCTCTTTCGGCTCTGGAACCCACAATAATATTGAAAAAATGCTGGAAAAATATGTTAAACGTTCACCATTTATCCATCTTAGAAATGTTGAAATAACTGGGGAAAAATCTTTTAAAGAAGTTGCACATTTTGATGAAAATGGTATTGTAAACTCAGTTAAAATATTAAAGATACTTTTCGATAATAATTTTGATGGTTACATTCGCCCAGACCATGGAAGAATGATATGGGGCGAAACTGGTCGGGCTGGATATGGATTATACGATAGAGCTTTAGGGGCTTCATATATTAATGGAATATGGCAAACTTTAAAGGAGATTAACAAATGATTACAATGAACCTTACAGGTAAAAATATTGTTATAACTGGCGCTGCAGGTGTTTTGTGTAGCCAATTTGCTGTCGCAGTTTCGGAGCTTGGTGCAAATGTTGCCATACTTGATTTAGATGACAAAAAAGGAACTGAACTTGCAAATTCAATCAATGATAAAATCGGAAAAAAAGTAGCTTATTTTTACAAGTGCAACGTACTAGACAAATCATCGATAGAAGAAGTGAAAGAAAAATTTAATAAAGAAGTAGGTCTTTGTGATATTTTAATTAATGGTGCTGGTGGAAATAAGGCAGGTGGCACAACAACAAAAGAATATTATGAAAAAGGAGATGAAAATAATCAAGATATTATGACTTTCTTTAATCTTGACAAAGAAAGTGTAGAATTTGTTTTCAACCTAAATTTCTTAGGAACCTTATTGCCAACTCAAGTTTTTGCAAAAGATATGCTAGGAAAAGAAGGGTGTTCTATCATAAATATTTCATCAATGAATGCATACACACCACTTACAAAAATTCCCGCATACAGTGGCGCAAAAGCTGCTATTTCAAATTTTACACAATGGCTTGCAGTTCATTTCTCAAAAGAAAAAATTAGAGTTAATGCTCTAGCTCCGGGATTTTTTGCAACCGAGCAAAATCGACATCTTTTATTTGATGAAAAAGGAAATTTGTCACCTCGTTCAGAAAAAATTCTATCACAAACACCAATGGGACGTTTTGGCGAACCTCACGACCTTATAGGCACATTATTATTTTTGATTGATAATTCATCTTCAGGTTTTATAACAGGAACAGTTATACCAATAGATGGTGGATTTTCAGCTTATTCAGGCGTATAAGGAGGAAAAATAATGTTTAAAATTAGTTGTTTTGCTGACGAAATATCAAATGATTTTGACGAGCAAATTGCATTTATGAATGAAAAAAATATCAAATATATTTGTCTTAGAACTGTATTTGATAAAAATATTTTGCTTTTAACAGATGAAGAAGTTTTGAAGGTTAAAAAAATTCTTGACGAAAATGGCATAAAAGTTTCGTCAATCGGTTCTCCAATTGGAAAAAGTGAAATAGAAAAAGACGAAAACTTTGAAATTACGCGTATAAAACGTGCTGTAGAAATTGCTAAAATGTTAGATTGTAAATTTATTCGTGCGTTTTCATATTTTGTTAAACAAGAAGACTATCTAAAATATCAAGACGAAGTGATTTCACGCCTTAGAAAATTAGTTGCTATTTGCGAAGAAGCACAAATCGTTCTTCTTCACGAAAATGAATCTCATATTTATGGCGAACACGCAAAAGAAAATGAGATTATTTTCCAAAATATTAAAAGTGATTATTTTAAAGCTGCTTTCGACCCAGCAAATTATATCTCAGCAAATGAAAAACCCTATACTTATTGTTTTCCGAAAGTAAAGAATTACATAGGTTATTTCCATGTAAAAGATAAAATTTTTGACGGCGAAGTTATGCCTGCTGGCGAAGGCGATGGTGAAGTTTTAGAAATAATTCGTGAGCTTAAAGACCAAGATTTATTTATGACCCTTGAGCCACATTTAGCATACGCAGGTGCTTCAAGAGGATTTTCAGGTGCTGAATGTTTTGCTAGAGCACACACAGCTTTAATCAAAATTTTAGACGAATTAAATATAGATTACATATAAAGAAACACCTTGCAACTAAGGGTTAACCCAAATGTTGCAAGGTGTATTTTTTTACCAATTTACATTCCAACGATTACTGTAATAATCATTTGTGGAAATCTTTGTTTTTTCTTTAGCTAGTGATTTTTCCGCTTTATTATTCAAAAATTCATCGAATATTTTGTTGTCAAAGGGTATTTCTACAGCTTTATTTCCTGTCCATTGTGATAAATATGCTGCGTTAGAAATGCTAAGCTCATTTACTCCTTCTATCCCTTTTGCAATCAATTTTTCATCAAATAATATGGCATTTGTGAAGTTTTGTAAGATTTGCTCGTGGGCATAAAGATCATTGGTTTCACTTTCCTTTACGAACTCAAAATAATCTACTTCACACTTTGCAAAGCTATCTAATGCATTTTCAATCATAAATTTTGTGGAAACTGAATTTTTGTAAAGTTTTAATTTTCCTTCTTCAAGAACAATTTTACCTAAATCTCCTGTGATTTCCAAGCGATTTGTCCCAGGAAAATCTCCCGTTGATGTTATAAATGTTCCTGTTGCACCGTTTGGATATTTTGCGAACAAAGTTACTTCGTCCTCAACTTCAATATTATGAAACTTACCTTCGTTACAAAACGCTGTAACCTCAGATGGCATTCCACAAAGCCATTGCCATAAATCAAGATTGTGTGGAGCTTGATTTAAAAGAACACCTCCGCCTTCATAAGCCCAAGTAGCACGCCAATCACCTGAATTATAATAACTTTGTGTTCTAAACCAATTGGAAATTATCCAGATAGAGCGTTTTATTTTTCCAATTTCACCATTTTCAATCAACTCTTTTGCCTTTTTGAATAAAAAATCTGTCCTTTGATTAAACATAACAGCGAATTTTGCTTGTGATTTTAACGCTATTTCATTAAGCTCCTTCGCTTTTGTAACTGTTATATCAATTGGTTTTTCGCATAAAACATGAATATTATTCTCTAGTGCGAGTTTTGCAATATCTGAATGAAAATTATGGGGAGTTGACACTAAAATAGCGTCAACTTCCCTACTTTTTATTAAATTTTCTGCTTTGTCAAATAGTTTCAAATCAGTAAATTCCGAAATTCTTTCCCTTGCAACATCACATAATGCTGTAACTTTTAAATTATTTATTTTACCTTTGCTAATGCTTTTAAGGTGAGCTCTACCAATATTTCCTACTCCGACTATTCCTATTTTAACAAATTCCATATTATTTACCCGTGCCCTTAAATGTACTGCTCATATCTGCAAATTTTGCTGACTTAACTTCACGTAAAGTTGATTTTGAAACTTTTTTCATTAGCTCTTGATAAAATAATTCTTCATCAAAAGGCACTTCTACTTCTTTTCCTAAAAATGCAGAAAGATGCATTGCATTTGATAATGTTAGTCCGTTAATCCCTTCTGTACCATCAGTAAATAACGGTTCACCTCTTAAAATTGCTCCAGCCCAAGAATTTAAAACTGAACAATGTTGACTTCCAAAATGTACACCTGTGATACCACCTTCTTCTGGTTCAAGCTCAATCATTTTAGGTGTAGCAAAAGATTCTGTGTTTGTTCTTGTAAATTCAGGTTCACTTATTTCGAATTCAGTCACATAAAGTTTTCCATTTTCTACTACAATTTTAGCTTTGTCAAGCTGAACTTCAAACCTATTTGAGCCCTTTGCATCGCCTGTAGATGTGATAAACACTCCTGTCGCGCCATTTTCATACTCTAAATATGCAGTAACATCATCTTCAACCTCGATATCGTGCCATTTCCCAAAATGCATATTTGCATAAACTTTTTTAGGCATTCCACAAATCCATTGCAACAAATCTAATTGATGTGGGCATTGGTTGATTAAAACACCGCCACCCTCGCCGACCCAAGTAGCACGCCAATCATTTGAGTTATAATAAGCCTGTGGACGATACCAATTTGTTATTAACCAATTTACACGTCTAATTTCACCATATTTTTTTGACTGAACTAAATCATGCATTTTTTGATAAAGAGAGCTTGTTCTTTGATTTAACATTAAGCCAAAAACCACATCTCTTTTTGTTTCATTCATCTCACGCACTTGCTTTGTATATACTCCAGCTGGTTTTTCAATCATAACATGAATATTTCTGTTAAAACATTCTATTGCATATTTTGGGTGGTCATAGTGAGGTGTTGCCACTAGACAAGCATCAATTTTTCCACTATCAAGCATTTCAATTGCATCGGTGAAATATAAAATATCCTCGCCAAAATTTTGCTTTAAGTTAGATATTCTATCTTCACTTTTATCGCATAGAGCAACAAGTGTAATATCAGGGCATTTCCCTTCAATTATATTTTTTGCATGAGCACCGCCCATATTACCAATGCCGATTATTCCAAGTTTTATTTTACAAGACATAATAACCTCCTAAATTATATTCTCTTTTATTAATTATATATGATTTTAATAACAATAACATTGAATATATTTTCAAAAAATATTGCAAATATTATAATATATCAATAAAAATTAATCAACTGATAAACATAACCATTATGCTATACTAATAACGCTAATTTGCTCTGTTGCTTCACTTGAATGGTTCATGGTTTTTCACTCATTTGATAAAAAAGAACACTTCTGATTTTTTTATCA
>CAYJLB010000087.1:0-7073 GCA_964370845.1 uncultured Oscillospiraceae bacterium | reverse complement strand
AAACGAGAACACAAAAAGTGTTCTCGTTTTTTGTTTACTTATTGATAAAGTTTATGGATTTAATTTTTTGTTTATAAATTTAATTTTCTATGAAATCATATTGTTTTATTTTTAAAATTATGGTACTATTAATATAATTGATTATTTAACAAATTATAAGCCAAGGAGTTAATATTATAATGAGTACAATTGAAATAAAAAAATTCGTAAAATCATATGGGAAGTTTACAGCTGTAAAAGGGATAGATTTGTCTGTTGATAAAGGGCTAATTGTAGGCTTTGTAGGAAAAAATGGAGCAGGAAAAAGTACAACTTTAAGGACTATGCTAAGCATGTTAAATCCAACAGAAGGCAAGATTAAGATTTTAGGACTAGACAGTGAAAAAGACAGCAAAAAAATAAAGAGTATGGTAAGTTATGTGCCCAGCGAATCATCTTTTTATGAAAATATAACTTGTGAAAAATTATTATGTTTTGCATTAAAATTTACTAAAACATCGGTAGATGAAATGCGAGCATTAAGTGAATATTTTGAGCTTGATTTAACAAAAAAAATCGAAGAATTAAGCTTTGGAAACAAGAAAAAACTTTCATTAATTCAAGGTTTTTTGAAAAATGCAGAGCTTATTGTGCTAGACGAGCCAACTAACGGCCTTGACCCACTTATGCAAAACAAGTTTTTTGAACTTTTGTTAAAGGAAAAAGAGAAGGGAAAAACTATCTTTTTGTCCAGCCATAATTTGACTGAAATAGAAAAATATTGCGATAAAGTTGCAATCATAGTCGATGGAGAAATTGCGGATTATTTTGATATGAAAGATGTGAAAATCAAGCATAAGCAAGTTGTTTCATACACGACAAAAGAGGGAATTTCCGAAACTTTCGAAATTGACGAGGATATAAATTTACTTCTACAAAAGCTTGTTAAATTAGATTTGGAAAATCTTGAAATTAAAACAAAAACTGTAGAAGATGAATTCATTTCTTATTATAAAACTAATTAGTGAATGTGGAAAGGTGTGACAATTATGAAAACAATTGAGCTTAAGAATATTTTTAGATTGTGTAGTTTTAATTTGATGACTACAAAAAAGGCAATTATAGGTTGGAGTATTGCGATTTTTTCTATAATGACTCTTTATATGATACTTTTTCCATCGATACAAGACCTTGCACAAACGAAATTTGATGTAATGCCAGAGGAATTAATGCAGTTTGTTGGAATGGAAAATATGTCCGATATGTCCAACTATGTCACTTATTTTGGAATGATTTACAACATTGTTCTTGTAGCTGTTTCGATTTTTTCAGCTACTTTTTCGGCTAAATTAATTAGTAAAGAGGAAAAAACAAAGTCAATTGAGTTTTTGAATTCTCTTGCGGTAAGCAGATTGGAAATCTATATTTCAAAATATTTCACTGCATTGCTAGCTGTAGCAGTAGTTTTATCAGGAGCAATTATTTCAACTATAGCTTGTGGATTTATTGGCGGTGGTGAAAGTTTTGTTTTATCAGATATAATTGCTGCTGCAAAAATAACCAGTTTTTCAGCAATTTTGTTTGGGGGAATAGGTTTAATGCTTGCTGGAATTAGCTCTAAAATTGGCACAGGTTCAGTAGTTGCGTCTGTAGTACTTGTGAGTTATATGCTTGGTTATTTAGGGGAAATATTGGGCGAAAAAGGGGAATTTTTATTGAATTTTTCACCCTTTATAACCCTTAATGTTTCTCAAGTAATTGAATTTAGTGATAAGACTATGATTAGTTTAATCGTTTATATTTTCCTTTACATTATCGCTTTATTTATTGGAGGAATTGTTTATAATAAACGAGATCTGCAAATTTGATGTTGGAGATAATTTATGATTGGAAATGAAGTAATTGTCACTGTTGATAGACCGTTAGGGTCAGCTCACCCTGAATACAAAGATATGATTTATCCTATCAACTATGGCTATATAAAAAATGTTTTCGCCCCTGATGGCGATGAACAAGATGCGTATATATTAGGCGTTGATGTTCCTGTATCCACTTTTGTAGGAAAGATAATAGCGATTATACATAGAAATGATGACGTTGAAGAAAAGTGGGTGGTTGCGCCTAAAGACAAAGTATTCACTTTAGATGAAATTAAAAGTGCAACATATTTTACTGAACAATACTTTGACAGCGAAATAAGAATGAAATAAAGAAAATTAATTAAAATTCAATGCCTTTTCGTGCAGTAATTCCACTGTCGAAAGGGTGTTTTATTTTTTTTATTTCAGAAATATAATCAGCAAGTTCTTGCAAATTCTCAGATGGATTTCTACCAGTCAAGACAATTTCACATGTTTCTGAAAGCTTTTTTAGCACATTAATTACAGTTGTTTCATCTAAAAATTTATAAGTCATGGCAGAAATTATTTCATCAAAAATAACTAAATCTGATTTTTTTCCTTGCTCAATGACTTCCTTAAATAGAGAGTTATATGCTTCAAAAGCAAGATTTTTTTGCTCATCTGTCATTCTTGAGAACATTGGTAATTGGATTTTTGACTTAAAATAAGTGAGATTTTCAAATTTAATCAAAGACTTAACTTCACAACTGCTTCCATCTTTAAAGAATTGACAAAACACAACTTTCATATCATTTCCAAGTGCACGCAAAGCCAAACCACAAGATGCAGTAGTTTTGCCTTTTCCGTCACCGCAATAAATGTGAATTAATCCCATAAAATACCTTCTTTCGCTAAATTTCTAAAATTTCGTAAATAAGTTTCATATCAAGTGATTTTCTTGTTATGTCCGCTAACTTGTCATATTGTTCATTTTTGTATTTTTCCACATCAAAATGTTCAAGATTTTGCTTTTCTACACCTTTTTTCTCACAAAGACAATCAATAATGATTGGCGCAATGTTAGATTCATCGAAAATTCCGTGAATGTAGGTTCCGTAAACATTATTTTTATTTATTATTGCAGAATTTTTTCCACTAAAACCCATATGAATTTCGTAGCCTTTGTAGGATAAGTCGTTAAGTTTTGATAATTCACCACTTAAACCAGAAATTTTTCCTGTAACTTGTTCAGTAATTTTTTCTTCCATAAAAATTGTTGAAATCGGGAGTAATTCAAGTCCAGATACTTCGCCGCCACCTTCGAATCCGTTAGGGTCAGCAATTTTTTCTCCTAAAATTTGAAATCCTCCACAAACGCCGAAAATAATTGTTCCATTTGCTTGTGCTTTTTTAATTTGTGCTTCAAAACCGCTTTGTCTTAACCAATAAAGGTCGGAAATACTACTTTTTGTGCCAGGAATTATGATTAAGTCAGGATTTTTTAATTCAAAAACCTTGTTTACATATCTTAATGACACATTTTCATATCTTTCAAAAGCATTAAAATCAGTAAAATTTGATATTTTTGGAAGTTTAATAACAACAATATCAATTAATTTTTGTGTTTTTTTATCAGTTAAACGTTCACTCAAACTGTCCTCATCCTCAATATCAACATAAGCATAAGGAATTACACCAGCGAAAGGGAAGTCCCCGATTGGAGCAATTTTTTCTGAAAACATTTCAAGTCCAGGTTGAAGTATAGAAACATCGCCACGAAATTTATTTATGATAAGACCTTTTACTCGGTCACGTTCTTCTTGTTCAAGTAGGGCAATTGTTCCGTAAAGTTGGGCAAAAACGCCCCCACGGTCAATGTCCCCAGCCAGCAAAACAGGGGAATTTACAAGTTTTGCAAGACCCATATTAACAATATCTTGGCTTTTCAAATTAATTTCAGCAGGGCTTCCCGCGCCTTCAATGACAATAATATCATTTTCAGATGACAACTTTTCATAGGCTTTTAAAACTTCGGGAATTAACTTGGTTTTATATTTAAAATACTCAGAAGCACGCATGTTTCCAATAGATTTTCCATTAACAATGACTTGCGACCCTACATCAGTGGTAGGCTTTAGCAAAACGGGGTTCATTTCCACTGTAGGTTTTTTGTTACAAGCTTCAGCTTGAACAACTTGTGCTCTACCCATTTCAAATCCATCTTCCGTTATAAATGAATTCAATGCCATATTTTGCGACTTAAAAGGAGCAACTTTATATCCATCTTGAGTAAAAATTCTGCATAAAGCCGTGCAAATCAAGCTTTTTCCAGCGTTTGACATTGTACCTTGAATCATAATCGGTTTAGCCATTAGTAATTATCTCCTTTAAAGCTTTAATTAAAGCTAAATTTTCATTGTGATTTTTAACTGCAATGCGATAAAAATTGTCATCTAATCCTAAAAAGTTGCCACATTTTCTTATTAAAATTTCTTTTTCAAATAATTTTGAATAAAGGTCAATTTCTGATTTAATCAAGAAAAAATTCGCGTCTGATTTAAAGTAATTTATATTTAAATTAGATAATTCTTCCTCTAAATACTCTTTTTCAGCTTTAATTACCCTTAATGAATTTTCAATGTGGCTATTGCAATGCTTTAATGCTGTAACACCAGCATTTTGTGCAAGTGTGGAAACGTTCCAGCATTGCATAACTTCCGACATTTTTAAAAGTAAATCAGAATTCTCGCTTAGTAAGTAACCAAGTCGCACACCAGCCATTCCGTAACTTTTAGTAAAGGCTTTTAACACAAAAATTCTGTCATTATAAAGCAAATTTATAGCAGAATTTTCAAAAGATTTTCCTGTTAAATCAAAAAAACATTCATCAATAAACATTAAAGTTCCAGTACTTTTACATTTATTTGCTATTTTTTTCATTAAAGAAAGTTGGTAAAATTTCCCTGTAGGGTTGTTCGGGTTACAAATAAAAATTACGTCAATTTCATCAGTAATTTCTTGTAAAATATTTTCCCTTAATTGAAAATCATTGCATTCTTTGAGAAGATAGTGTTTTATTTCACAGTCAACTGACTTCAAAGCATTTTCATACTCGCAAAAAGTTGGGGAAACAATTAATGCTTTTTTAGGTTTTAATGCAAGTGAAAAGCCAAAAATTAAGTCAGCAGCACCATTTCCGCACATAATATTATCCCTTGCAACATTATAATTTTTCGCAATTTCTGCCCTTAATTCAGTGCAAAAAGGGTCAGGATATGAAAGGACATTCTCTGCTGAAATTCTAATTGAATTTGTAATTTCATTGGGCGTTCCCAGTGGCGAAATATTTGCTGAAAAGTCAAATTTCACTTTGTTAGTATAAATATCTCCACCGTGGGGATTGTTTTTTATAAGAATAGTAAAGCACCTCCGAAGCCTAGTCCGAGAAAAATGAAAAGTCCAACAAATGCTGTGACATACAAAAGTTTGTTGGCTTTTTTTATGTCATCGTATTGAATTTCTCTATTATTATCGCCGATAAAAGGCTTTTTATATAATTTTCCATGATAAATTGCATCGCCAGCAAGTTGAATATTTAATGCCCCAGCACAACAAGCTTCCGTATGGGCAGAGTTTGGGCTTGCGTGATTTTTTTTGTCACGTTTGTAAATTTTTAACGCATTTTTATAGTCATATCTCAAGAAAAAAGAAGCAACTATCATTAGATAAGCTGAAATTCTTGCTGGAATAAAGTTAACAACATCATCTAATTTTGCAGCAAATTTTCCAAAATTAATGTATTTTTCGTTTTTGTAGCCAATCATTGAGTCCATCGTGTTAATTGCCTTGTAGAAAAAACCTAGCACAGGTCCACCAATCGCAGTAAAAATTAAAGGTGCTATTATCCCGTCCGAAGTGTTTTCAGCCACAGTTTCAACCGCTGCTTTCGTTATGCCTTTGTCATCAAGTACAGAAGTGTCCCGTCCCACAATCATTGAAACGTTAAAACGCGCTTTTTCAAGGTCATTTTCTTTCAAAGAATAGTAAACTTTCATGCTTTCGGTTTTAAGAGATTTTGTTGCTAAAATTTGCCAAGACATAATGCTTTGAACAATAAGTTGCAACCAAACACTAATTTTTCCTGCAAAAAAAATAATCAAAAATGGAATAATTGAAGAAATAAAAGTTACAATTATAACCAGAAAAATTCCAGCAACAATTTCACCTTTTTTAGTTTTAGGGAAAATTTTTCGTAACATTTTTTCACAAATTCCAATTAATTTACCAATAAAAATTATTGGGTGAGGAAGAAATCTTGGATCGCCAACTATTAAATCTATAAAAAATCCTATTAAAAGGGAAGTGAGTGAAATTACCATATTTTTTCTATATTCTCCAATTTATTATTATGAAAATTCGCAGTAAAACCATTTCCGTTTTCAATTTGCCATTGATAAAAAGTGCTTTTTTCTGAAGAAAAATGTTCCAAAATGGACATGATAGTTCCTCCGTGTACAACAAAAGCAAGGGTACAATTATTCGATTTTACCGCAGTTTCAAAGGCTTTAATGCACCTAGTTTTAAACTCCACAGTGCTTTCACCATTTGGAAAGGGGAGAGTCCCATTTGAATTTATCCATTCCTGATAATGGGGATTATTTTTTAGTTCCAAATAATTTTTATTTTCAAAATCTCCGAAATTTATCTCCTTCAAATCTTCAATAATTTGATAATTTCCATAGATAATTTCAGCTGTTTCAGTGCACCTTTTCATAGGTGAAGAAAAAATTAAATCAGCTTTTGGGTAGGAGTTATCTTTGATAAAATCAATAGATGATTGAAGCAAATTTTCATTTGTAGTTCCAATATAACGCTTTTCGGTATTACCCTTAGTCGCACCGTGCCGTATAAAAATTATTTTCACTTGATTGCACTTCCTATTCCGCAAAAAACGCGATAAACTTTTGTTGATTTTTCTGCTAAGTAACAGCAAATTTTTCCAACTTCATCTCGATAAAATCTGTCACTTTTATCAATAGGAACAACTCCAGAACCTACTTCGTCACAAATGAAAATGCAATCGTTTTCCATTGCAAATTTTGTGACAATTTCAAAAGCATTTTTATTTTCACAAAGCAAATCATAGACAATTTTTTGCAAGTTATAAATAGCTTTTTTCCCTGAAATTAATTCAGTTGAAACATCATTATCATTAAAATTATAGTGTTTTTTTGCAAAAGAAAGCTTTCCTTG
>CAYJLB010000086.1:0-7128 GCA_964370845.1 uncultured Oscillospiraceae bacterium | reverse complement strand
AAATGAGCAAGATAGCTCACGCGATTTTTCAAAAGCATATGTTGGTCGGATTTTGTAGGGGAGGGTTTCCACGCCCTCCCGCAAGCGTGACGCTTGACCCTTGCCCGCGTTTTTACTTTGTGAAATGGGAAAATTTCTACCCGCGAGGTCGGATTTCGTAGGGGACGGCGTCCTAGACGTCCCGCAATCGTGACACTTGACCCTTGCCCGCGTTTTTATGTTGTGAAATGGGAAAATTTCTACACGCGAGGTCGGATTTTGCTGTGGTCGTCCGCATATTTCAATTGTGGGGCAAGGGCTCTGCTCTTGCCGTTTATTACGCAATCGGTGCTCGCAAAAACACAAATTATTCGTAGAAACAAGGCTTGTCCGATTAAACAAAAGAAAAAATCCCCACAATGAAGAAAAACTTCAAAGTGGGGATTTTTCGTTATTCACTATTCAGCAGCGATAGCGCCTACTGGACATGTGTCAGCACAAGCACCACAATCGATACAGCTGTCAGCAGTGATATCGTATTTGCCGTCACCAGCAACGATAGCGCTTACTGGACATTCGCCTTCACAAGCACCACAGTTGATGCAGTCATTATTAATTACATAAGCCATTGTAAAATACCTCCTTATTTAATTTGAAAGTAAAAGTAAGATTTACTTATAGATATATTTTAACATATTTACAAAAAAAATCAATAGGGTTATGGAATTTTTTTTAATTATGTGTTATAATTAATATAAAGTTAACATATAATTATTGTTTAGGAGTGTTTTTAATGGCTTTCACTAAAATTGAAGAAAGTTTTCCCTGTAAAAATGGTGAAAATGAAATAAAATATAAAATATATCAACCGCTAGACAACACAAGAGCAGTGGTTTTATTCGCCCATAGTTTTTTTGATTATTCGGATTATTACGAAAGTTTTTTTGACTTTTTAACCCAAAACGATATTGCAGTTGTGACTTATGACCAGTTAGGACACGGGAAAACCGCTGAAAAACCTGAAGAACTGGGCATTTTTTCAAAAAAACATAGCGACAAACATTTGGTAGAGGATATGTTCTTTTTAACTGCAATTGTAAAAAAAATCTTCCCTAGACTGCCATTTTTTATTTTTGGAAATGGTTTAGGTGCAATTGTCGCCTCCCGCCTTGTGATTTATCAAGACAACATTTGTGACGGACTAATTTTGGCAGGAATTCCGTCAAAATACACATTTTTAGACGCACATTCATTTTATCTCTCCCTTTCAACTTTGTTCAAAGGTAAAAAATTCAAGTCGAAAAAGTTCAATGAAGTAGCTTTTTCAGCTTTCCGTGAAAACCTATTAAAAGTCGAGGATAAATCAGCAAGCAAATCAAAAAACCAAAGTTTACAAAGGGGAGAAGACGAGCTTTGTAATTTTTACTATTCAAACGGCGCTTTAAGGAGTTTTGTGAAGCTTGTTTCCTATGTGCAAAGTGTAAAATGGCTGGAAAAATACCCGAAAAGCCTTCCAATTTCATTGATAGGCTGTGAAAATGACCCTATCGGAAGAAATGGAAAAACTGTGACAAAACTCGGAAATATCTTGCTAAAAAACAATTTTTCCGACGTAAAAGCCACAGTTTATAAGGATAGAAGCCACGATTTTTTAAGCGAAAAATTTAAGGAAGTTCCATTTGCTGAAATTTTGGCGTGGCTAAATATTTACATAAAAAAAGGTGCAAATCCTCGTTAATTTTTTTGAATTATCTTTTTTGAAACTTCAAGTGTCCACCGCAAAAAGACATTATCCAATTCCTTGTCAACTACTTTTAGTTCTTTTGGAATGTCTATGTGCTGTGGACATTTTTTCACGCACTTTTGACAGTTAACACAAGCATCTGCACCTGCGCGAATCCCTCCAAAAAGACCAGTAGCACGCCTTAAATAGTTGAACGAGGGGCTGAACTTCTTCTTAAATAAATACCTGTTGTTGTAATCGCTAAAAGCTTCGGGAATGTTCACCCCAAAAGGACACGGCATACAATATTCACAGCCTGTGCAACTTATTTTCATCACATTAAGGTAGATATTTTTCACTTTTTCAATAATTTTTTCTTCCCTCGCGGACATTGAAAGAGGAGCAGTTTCATCGCATATCATAGCATTTTCTTTTATCTGAGAAAACTCGTTCATACCGCTTAAAACCACCGAAACCTCTGGTCTATTCATAACAAAACGCAGTCCCCAATGAGCCGCCGAACGTTTTCGGGGATATTTTTCAAAGATTTTTTTCGCACTGGCAGGAACTTTGTTAGCAAGACTTCCACCACGCAAAGGCTCCATCACAATCACGCCAATCCCCATTTTATAAGCCAGTTCCAAGCCAAATCGACCCGCCTGATAATTTTCGTCAAGGTAATTGTATTGAATTTGACAAAAATCCCAAGGATAATCTTTCAAAATTTTCGCAAAATCTTCTTTTCTCCCGTGGAAAGAAAAACCTACTTTTTTTATCGCCCCTAAAGCCTTTTTCTCCTTCAAAAAATCCACAATTCCAAAGGATTTAAGCCTTTCCCAAGTCTTCATACTATCCAAAGAATGCATTAAATAATAATCGATATAATCAGTGTCCAACCTTTCTAACTGGCTGTCAAAAAAGGTCGAAATTTGCTCTTTTTTTCGCACCAAATAAGCGGGCAACTTGTCAGCAATGTACACTTTTTTCCGCAAATCATATTTTTTTATGAACTCGCCCAAAATCACTTCGCTTTTTCCCCCGTGATAAATGTAGGCAGTGTCGAAATAATTCACGCCCTTTTTATAAGCGTAATGAAGCTGTTTAAAGGTCAAATCTTTGTTAACAACTCCAGCTTTTTTTGGAAAACGCATACAACCATAGCCTAAAAGGGACAATTTTTCCTTGTTTTTTCCAAGTTTTCTATATTGCATTAAGATAATTTTCCTTTCAAATTTTCTTTTAATACTAATGATACTACATAACTAAAAAAATAGCAATAATTATTTTTTTGGAGTATAATTTGTTAATTCAAATAACTAATTAACAATGTTAATAAAATAGCAACATTTTTAACATTTTTTTAATTTATAACCAATTATACACAGAGTTTTAACAATTTTCTTTTAAAAACTACTCTAAAATAAATAGTTTCTAACACTTTCAACAAAGTTTTCAACAATTTATAAACTCTTTTCCAAAGTTATTAACATAGATTTCATAAATTATTAATACTAACAGTAAACTTTCCGCAACAAGTTTTTTGGCGAAATGCACAAATCAACTTATATTTACAACATATAATTTTACATAAAAAAATAGCTGACTAAAATAATAGTCAGCTATAATTGTTAATGAGTTTTCGACACTGCAAAACTTTGTCTAACAAAATCATTTTCATCTATTTCATTTTGATTTTTCGCAGAAATAACTCCGTTAAAAAATGAATAATCGCCCGATGATTCAATTTCAAAGGTAACTGAACCACCTTGAAAAGCTGTGTTATAATTTGAAATGTCATTGCGAAGGTCTTCATAAAGGGAAATTATTTCATTATTAAATACCGAAAACAGCCCAATATCCGAATTCAATGACCGTGTAATTACAAGCTTTAGCCAGCCATAATTATCAACATTCGGTTGGTTTGTTATGGTGATGTCAAAGGAAACTTTTTGCACATATCCGTCAACAATCTCATAGTCAAGCCTCGGAAGTTCGGGTGGATTTCCATTATCCCCTGTCAAATAAAATCTTGCTGTCCCCTCTGGCAAAGGAGTGTATTGAGGTTGCCCCTCACTATCTAAGTAATAATCCGTACCTTGCTTTTCTGCGAAATAATTAAAATTTTCAACATATTCTAAAAGGGTCAAATCTCCTCTATTTATAGGTGTTTCAATGTATAAAACCGAAACAATCACAACAAAACAAGATATTGCAACAGTGGCTAAAATGCCAACTTTTCTTACTATTTTTGTGTTTCTAACCTCATAAGAAAAATCATAGTCATAGTCCAAACTTTCCTGTTTGTTAACTTTCAAAAAACTGCGTATTAACATAACAAGGCTCAAAATAGGAATACCGAAACCAAAACCGCTCCATAAAGCACCTAAAGTTCGCTTATAGGACTTTTTATAAGTGACTTTTCCACCATAATAATCACGAATTCTAATACCAAAAAGAAATTTTCCAAATGTAGTAGAAAAAGTCGCAATTAAAATTGGTTCAAGAATTAAAGTTAGAATTATTAATGGCAATGTTGAGGATATGAATGAGATAAAAGGGTTACTGCTTAAAAAAATCTCACTTCTAAGCCCAAAAACATAGATAGAAATGATGATTATTTCATAAACAGTAAAATCAACCACCCGTGCAAAATACCTTTTCCAAGGGTTAAATCCGTACTCAGTTTTGTAATCAGTTTGTATTGTCATAAAAACCTCCCTTAACAACGTCAATAGCTATAAATTGGTGAGTTTGTTAAAATGTTTACATTAGTATTACTATTCAAATATGGAAATTTATTTTCATACTTATTATACTTCACAAATTTATTGTTGTCAAGGGAGGTTTTTTGTGTTATACTATCAATTAACGACTAAAAACCGTTAAGTAATATTGTTTAAGGACATGCTTTTTAGTGTTAATCCATCATCAGTTTTATTAAAAGTTACTGACAAAAGACTTGTTTCAGACTCTTGAGATATCCAGCGATAATTGATGAATGTTTCGGCATCGTTGTGAATCACACCTTCTACGCCCTCGAAATATACAATAACTTCGTCGTAAGGAAGTCCGAGCCATGAGCCACCAGTAATTGTTTCATAAATTTCTTTTAATTTAGCAGATGGAAGTTTATCAGTTGCCTCTGCTACAGTTTCTTCTGGTTCAGCTTCAGTTTCTTCAGGTTCATTGCCACCGCTTGAGCCAGCAGTTATAATATCTTTGTATTCGAAATAGCTTGGAGGAAGTATTTCTTCACCATTTTCATACCAAAGTTTTCCGTCTTCTCTAAAGTAAAATTCAACGTAAAATTTTTCATCGTCATCGCTATATTCGTCAAGGAAAAATAGAGTTCCGTTTGCTAATGAGCCATAAAATCCCATGTAATCTTCTTCTTTCATAGAAATGTCAAATAGGAAAGCTTCTTCGTCAATTACAGGCTCAAAAGTTGTGTCGTCAATCATATTGATGTAAAATGATACAAGTGGGAAACTGTCCGCTGTGCTAGGTGTGGAATATATTTCGAAATATTGTCTTCCGTTAGCACCTTCTCCGAAAAATCCCCACACATCGTGATAACCCTCGTAATCATAAGGACCAGTGTAATCTTGCACATCCATATATCCGTACCAAATTGAGTCAGGCTCAATTGTTGCTGTTGGAGTGTAAAATTCGTCATCAAATTCATTTTCAGGTTCAGGTTCCGCTGTAGTTTCAGCAGTTGTAGTTTCGACAGCAGTTGTTTCAGCAGTAGTAGTTTCAGGAGCAGTGGTTTCCTCACCCATTCCCTCAAGCCCTGTCAACAAATCGTCAATCCCGCCAACAGCCACAGTTTCAATTCCGTCCCACTCTTTGCTGTCTTCGTGGACAAACACCATTTTTGACCCAGTTGTAATGGAAACGCTAAGTGTATCGCCGTCTTTTTCAAAAGTGTATTCTTGGCCAGTAGGGTCGCTAAAAGTATTTGTTGAATAATTTACAGTTATACCCTCAGCATAATCGCTGTCAAAAGTAAAGTTCAAACTTCCGTCCTCGTTAAATTCAAGAATTACATTTTGCATACCAGTAAGGGCTAGGAAATCGTAATCAACAGTTTCTTCTCCTTCGGACATTGACATTAATTTGTACTTTCCTAGAGGTTTACCACTATCTCCGCTTGAGCAAGCGACTAGGGTCAACGCAAGCACTGCCGATAAGGCTAATGCAAACAGTTTTTTTGTAATCTTTTTCATAATAATTTTTCCCCTTTCAAAAGTTAAGACATTGGAGCTGTGCAGAATGGACAATTTCCACTCTCGTCGGGTGCAGTTTGTGAGCCACAACATTCGCAGAATTTTGCAGTATTTTTGGCAGTTTCTACTGGTGAAGCGGTATTAATTACAGGTGCAGAAGCTACTTTTTCTTCCCTGAAAGCAGGGTCTAAAGCTTTGCAAATCCCCTCGCCCACTTCCTCATAACGTTTGTAATCGTGGTCATAACGACTGTCGATTTCCTTAAAAGGATCGTCCAATCTCATATTAATTTCGTCAAAATATGGGCTGTTAATTTTTATGTCAACAAAAAATTCATACAAAGTTTTATACCGTCTTGGATTATAGCTAACACGTTTCCCTTCGGAATCTTCACGATAAAGCTCTTTTTTCTCCTCACGAATATCTAATGTACAACTTAAAACTTGACTTATGTTGATAACGTCGGGATTTAATTCTTGCCAGTTATTACGTTTGCAATAAATAAAAGTTCCGCTGTTGTCATCAATTTTTAGTTCACCATCTCGACCAAAGGAGCGACTAGGGTTGAAATTTTCAACATCAGTTTCATTTTCCTTACGATATTGAAGCTGTGCCTTAATTTCATCAATGCTAGATTGACGTCTTTCCTCAAATAAAGGAGAAAGCAATTTAGCACAATCTTTGCACATATTACCGTCTTCAAGCTTTCTATTTCCCAAAAGACCTATCTTTTCGCCACAGATGTCACAATATTTCTTATCAAATAATCCCATATAATTCAAATCCTTTCAGTTTAAAATAATAACTTACAAATTCTATTTTCATACTAATATTTTAACAAAGAAATGGAAATGAGTAAATGTGCCAACAGGCACATTTCAGTGCGGGCATAGATGCAACATTACATTAACCTCGCGGAAACTATGTGCTTCCCTTATCACTTTTCATCGCGGGCATAGACGCAACCTTAAATTGCCCTCGCGGAAACTATGTGCTTCCCTTATCACTTTTCATCGCGGGCATAGACGCAACCTTAAATTGCCCTCGCGGAAACTATGTACTTTCCTTATCACTTTTTATCGCGGGCATGGATGCAACGTCACGTTGCATGTGCCGAGTGGCACATTTTCAAAAGTTATCATATGAGATATAATAATCATACTAAGAAACAGCAATTATTACGAAAGGAATGACTAA
>CAYJLB010000085.1:0-7159 GCA_964370845.1 uncultured Oscillospiraceae bacterium | reverse complement strand
CTACATTTATTTGCTCTTGAAAAATCGCGTGAACTATATTGTTCATTGCTCAAACCTCATCGTGTCTGCCCGCGGGGGCTTCCCCGCCGTCATGTTGCCCGAAGTTTTGTTCTGTATTTCGGAATGCATACAATGCATTCCCTACATTTATTTGCTCTTGAAAAATCGCGTGAACTATATTGTTCATTGCTCAAACCTCATCGTGTCTGCCCGCGGGGGCTTCCCCGCCGTCATGTTGCCCGAAGTTTTGTTCTGTATTTCGGAATGCATACAATGCATTCCCTACATTTATTTGCTCTTGAAAAATCGCGTGAACTATATTGTTCATTGCTCAAACTTCATCGTGTCTGCCTGCGGGGGCTTCCCTGCCGTCACGTTGCTTTTAATTATTTTTGAAAGGAATTGAAATTTTATGTCTAAATATTGTGCAATAATTCTTGCGGGAGGGCAAGGGAAAAGAATGGCTTCAAATTTGCCTAAACCTATGCTTAAAGTCCTCGGTATGCCTATGATTAACTGGGTGATTTCTTCTTGCGAAAACGTTGATATAAACGACATTTGTATCGTTACAGGGTTTGCAAACAAGCTCCTTGAAGCTCACCTTGACGGTCAATATAAAACAGTTTTCCAAAGGGAGAGACTGGGCACTGGTCACGCGGTTATGCAGTGCAAAGATTATCTCAGAGAAATTTTGGAAGATGGCGAGGGGGAAAACACTATAATTCTCTTTGGTGATGCTCCTTTCATCGACGAAGAAATTATTGAACAAGCTTTGGAATATCACAGCAAAAATGAAAATTCAGTAACTGTTTTATCAGCAAAAACTACTGATAATTTTGGTTATGGAAGAATTATTCGTGACGAAAACGGCGTAAAAGCTATTGTTGAAGAAAAAGATTGCACTAAGGAACAAAAAGAAATAACCGAGATAAATTCGGGAGTTTTTTGCTTTAGAACAGCGCATTTGTTAGAGGCTTTGGAAGAAATTACTCCATCAAACGCACAGGGTGAGTATTATTTGACCGACACAGTGGAAATTCTTCTTAAAAAAGGCTATAAAGTTGACGCATTTATTGGGGAAAAGGAAAATTTTTACATTGGTGCAAATGACCGAAAAGGTATGCAAACTTTAAACGAAATCGCAAGGTTAAATGTTATAGAAAAACACCTTGAAAACGGCGTTGCTATTAACTTTACTGATGGAGTTATCATTGAGAAAAGTGTAAAAATAGGTGCTGGAACTGAAATTTGCACAGGCACTATTTTAAAAGGTAACACAACTATTGGTGAAAACTGCGTAATTGGGCATAATTGTTTAATTGAAAACACTATTATTGGGGACAATTCTACCCTTAATGCGGTGCAAAGTTATGATAGTTATGTTGGAAATAACGTGAAAATTGGTCCTTTTGTGCAACTTCGCCCTAACAGCGTGATTAAAGACGGAGTAAAAATTGGGGATTTTGTTGAAGTTAAAAATTCTGTCATTGACGAAAACACTGCTGTTGCTCATTTGACTTATGTTGGAGATAGCGACGTTGGAAAACGAGTAAATTTCGGTTGTGGCTGTGTAACTGTGAATTATGATGGCAAAAATAAGCATAGAACCACTATTTTGGACGATGCTTTTATTGGGTGCAACACAAATTTAGTTGCTCCTGTAACAGTTGGTGAGGGGGCTTATACTGCAGCTGGAACTACTGTTACAAAGGACGTTCCTGACCACGCGCTTGCTATTGAAAGGGCGGATATGAGAATGGTTGAAGGCTTTGGAAAACGAAAATTAAAGAAGAAAAATATAGATTAGTTATAATTTTGAAAGGGTAAAAAAAGTGAGCATTTTTGACAAATTAAAAGCAATTTCACACAAAGAAACTCATAGTACAGGGTTTGAATATTTAATCGTAGGTCTTGGAAATCCTGGGAGAGAGTACCAAAACACTAGGCACAACGCGGGTTTTTTGACAATTGAGCGACTTTGTGATAAATATAATGTAAAGACGAATAAAATTAAATATAAGTCCCTTTGTGGCGATGTTTCAATCAATGGAAAACGTTGTTTATTGATGATGCCACAAACTTATATGAACAACAGTGGGCAAGCGGTTGTGGAGGCGATGAATTTCTACAAAATTCCCATTGAAAAGGTGATAATCTTGTATGATGACATATCCCTTGAGCCGTCGAAAATTCGCATTAGACGTAAAGGCTCGGACGGTGGGCACAACGGAATAAAGAGCATAATTTATCTCACAGGGAAAGATAATTTCCCTCGTGTGAAGATTGGTGTTGGTGCAAAACCTCACCCTAAATACAACCTTGCTGACTGGGTTTTATCCGCTTTTAAGGAAGATGAAAAGCCACTTATGATAGAGGGTTTTGACAAGTCTATTGCTTCCATTGAATTGATTGTAAGCGGGAAAATGGACGAAGCTATGAACAAAAACAACTCCTAGCAAGCGTGACGCTTGACCCATGCCCGCACTCAAAAGAGTAAAAAATTGTACTTTTGTTTCTGCGAGGGCAACGTGACGTTGCATCCTTGCCCGGCGGGGCAACCCCGCTGTTATGACCGCGTTATTAGAAAGTAGAATAGGATAATTTTGTTTCCACGAGGCTAGACAATGTTATGATTTTTTAAGAGAATTGGCGACAAAAGCTAAAGGTTTTACTCAATTTTTTCCTCAAAAAAAAATTGCAGGGTGGAGGGACAGAGTCCTTCCTCACTTCCGCAAACAACTAAAGTTGTCAAGCGAAATACTCGAAGTAAAATCAATCACTCAAAATAGCAATGAACAAAGTGAAAATCTAAAACGTCGCAAAAAATCACGAAATAGTTGTAGGGACAAGGCTTGCCCTTGTCCGATAAACAAAATAAGAGTAGAGATAATTTTTTGCGACGAAAAAAGTAGTAAAAATAAAAACTATTTTGTTTTTACTTTTACGGTCGGTTTGCTGACATAAATAGTAAGCGAACGAGAAAATTTGCTACCACGAGGGCAACGTCACGTTATTAAAAAAATACATCAAAAAAAACCTATAACCTCGCAGAAACAAATTGTATCATTAACTTTGTTCAGTGCGGGATTGGATGCAACGTCACGTTGCCGCAAGGAGGAATGCTTTTTGCATATTTTTAAAGATATAATGAAGGAACTACCCGCCTTTCAAAAGCTGCAAGAAGCTTTGAAAAGTGGGAAATTTCCATGCTTGATGACAGGGCTTTCCCCTATCCATAAAGGGCAGATTGCCTATTCTTTGGCGGAGGAAAATTCACCTGTCTTGCTTATCACTGAGGACGAAATTACTGCAAGACGGTTTGAGAGTGATATAAATGAGCTTGCTGGGGAAAATATTTGCGTGTTTTATCCCGCAAAGGACTTCAACTTCTCACGAATTGAAACTGTTTCAAGAGAATATGAGCATAAAAGGCTGGAAAGTTTAGCCAGAATAACGGAAAAATCCGCTCGCATAATGGTTGCAAGCGGTGAAGCGGTGTGCCAAAAAACCATTCCGCCAAGCATTTTAAAAGAGCGAAGTGTTGTCCTTGAAACTGGGGAGGATATTTTGGTTTCTGACCTGATAAAAGCCCTTGTTGAGGCGGGTTACAAGCACGCAGAGCAAGTTGAGGGCGTTGCTCAATTCTCTCACCGTGGGTCAATTGTGGACATTTTTTCGGTGGGAAGTCCCCTACCCTATCGTGTGGAATTTTGGGGCGACACAATTGACACAATTGCAACTTTTGACATTGAAACTCAAAGGCGAAATGACAGCATTGAAAAAGTGTCAATTTTCCCAGCTTTAGAAGTTTTATTTTCAAGTGCAGAAGAATTTTCTGACAAAATAAATAATGTAATTAACGGTTTAAAGGACAAAAATTCCGATAGAATAAAAAAATATCTCTATCAAGATAAAGAGCTTGTGGAGAGCGGAATTATCCTTTCAAACCTTGATAAATACTTGCAACTTGCCTATGAAAAACCAGCTTGTGTCTTTGATTATTTTAACGGAGGAAAGGTGATTGTTTCCGAGCAAACCACTTTAAATGACAAGCTAAAAGGCTATTATGGGCAGTTCAACGAGGACACGAAAATTTTCTTCGAGGACGGAGTTTTGTTCAAAGGTTGTGACGATTTTGTCCTTTCAAAAGGTGAATTTTACTCACTTATTGAGAAAAATCCGTGCTGTTATTTAGACACTTTTATGCGAACTCATCAAGATATTCGCTTTAAGGAATTGATTTCAGTGGACGCACTTTCTGCCTCCGCTTGGAGTGGCGACGGGGAGCAATTAATTGACGAAGTTTCCACCTTTTTAGCGGGAAAATATCAAGTTTTAATCATGGCGGGAAACGAAAAAAGTGTGCCTATTATCATAAATGACCTGCGAGAAAAAGGAATTACTGCTTCAACTTTTAGCGAAAATTCAAAAATTGTGCAAAAGACTGTAATTGTAATGGCTGGAAGCGTTTCGGCTGGTTACGAATACCCTGACATAAAACAAGCTTTAATCACTGTTTCAAAGCATATCCACGGCTCAAAACGAAAGCTTAAAAAGAAGAAAAAGGGCGAAGAAATTCACAGCATTACCGAAATTACCGAGGGCGATTTGGTTGTACATTCAATGCACGGAATTGGACGTTTTTCGGGGATTTCTAAGATTGAAACTAGCGGTGTGACTAAGGATTATATTACTATAAAATACGCTGGGAGCGACGTTTTGTACGTTCCGGTTAACCAACTTGACTTAGTTTCTCGTTTTGTTGGACCTAAAGAGGACTCCAACGTGAAACTGAATAAACTTAACTCCGCCGAGTGGAAAAAAACTCGTGCAAGGGTAAAATCTGCTGTCAAAGATATGGCTGCGGAATTAATCGCTTTGTACGCAAAAAGGCAGAACAGCAAAGGTTTTGCATTCCTTGAAGATGACGACTTCCAAAACGATTTCGATTCACGTTTTGCTTATGATGAAACGGACGACCAACTGCGTTGTATTCGCGAAATTAAAGAGGATATGCAAAAGCCTATTCCGATGGATAGGCTACTTTGTGGAGATGTTGGATTTGGTAAAACAGAAGTTGCTTTTCGTGGTGTAATGAAGTGCATTTTAAGCGGTAAACAATGTGCAATTTTAGTTCCTACCACAGTTTTAGCTTGGCAACATTTCCAAACTGCACTTCGTAGATTTGAGCATTTTCCGCTTAAAATCGAACTTTTGTCACGATATAGAACTCCTACCCAACAAAAAGAAATTCTAAAACAGCTTAAAGCCGGGCAAATTGACCTTTTAATCGGAACTCACAGAATTGTGCAAAAAGACGTGGAGTTTAAGGATTTAGGGCTTGCAATTATTGACGAGGAGCAACGTTTTGGCGTTGGACATAAAGAAAAATTCAAGGAAAAATTTACTGGAGTTGACATGCTAACCCTTTCAGCAACGCCAATTCCACGTACTTTAAATATGGCAATGAGCGGAATTCGTGACATGTCAGTTATCGAAGACCCGCCACAAGACCGCCACCCTGTACAGACTTACGTTATTGAGGATAATTTCCCTGTGATAACTCAAGCGATTTCTAAGGAATTAAGGCGTGGTGGGCAAGTTTATTATATTCACAACAGGATTGAAACTATTGACGGTTGTGCTTTTAAGCTGGGGCAAGCCTTGCCTGAGGCTAGGATTGGAGTTGCTCACGGGCAAATTTCCGAAAAAGAGCTTTCTGACATTTGGCGAAAACTTGTTGAGAAAGAAATTGATATTTTAGTTTGCACAACTTTAATTGAAACAGGTGTTGACGTTGCAAACTGTAACACTTTGGTTATTGAGGACGCTGACAGGCTTGGATTGTCACAACTTTATCAGCTTAGAGGGCGAGTTGGACGTTCAAACCGCCGAGCTTTTGCTTATTTCACTTTCAAGAGGGGAAAAGTTCTCACTGACATTGCGTCAAAAAGGCTTAACGCAATTCGTGAATTTACACAATTTGGTTCAGGGTTTAGGATTGCAATGCGTGACCTTGAAATCCGTGGTGCTGGCTCAATATTAAGCGGTAGACAGCACGGTCATATGGAAGCTGTTGGTTATGATATGTATATAAAGCTGTTAAATCAAGCTATTGCAGAGCAAAAAGGTGAGCCTTTGCCGAAGAATTCCGAGGACTGTTTGGTTGACGTTGCAATAAACGCCTTTATCCCGACAAATTATATTGACAGCTTAACTTTGCGGATTGACGCGTACAAAAAAATTGCTTCCGTTGTGAGCAAAGAGGACAGTATGGAAATTTTGGACGAGTTAATTGACCGTTATGGCGACCCTCCAAAGGCTGTAATGGGGCTTATTGACGTGGCACTTCTGCGTAACAAGGCTTCTGCTCTTGGGATAACAGAAATTAGTCAACGTCAAGACAGCATTTTATTCTTTATTAAAGAGCCTTCAATGGAGCAAATTAAGAAATTGTCCGCAACTTTTAAGGGAAAAGTAATGTTTAACAGCACTAAAAAGCCTTATATTTCGGTAAGAATGGATAAAAATGAAGCCGCATCAAAATTAATGGACACAGTCCTAGAAACAATGCAAGCGCAAGCGTGACGCTTGACCCATTCCCGCACTAGACAAAGTATAAGAGGATAATTTTGCTTCTGCGAGGTCGGATTTTGTATGTACGAACGGAAGTATAAACTACACAAGCTAAAGGTTTTGATTAAACTTTTCCTCAAAAAGTTTACGGATTCCAAAGGCAGAGCCTTGGTCGCTTCCGCAGAAGCGAAAAACTCGAAGTAAAATAAATCACTCAAAAAAAGCAAACGAACAAAATAAAAGTCTAAAACGTCGCAAAAAACTACGAAACATACAAAGAATATCAAATTAAAAGCAGTATTAAAAGTGCTAGTAGAGATAATTTTTTGCGACGAAAAAAGTAGTAGAAATAAAAACTATTTTGTTTTTATTTCTACGGGCGTTTTGCTATCATAAATAGTAAGCGAACGTGAAAATTTCAAGCGTGACGCTTGACCCTTGCCCGCGTTATTACGTTGATAAATGGGAAAATTTCTGCCCGCGAGGTCGGATTTTGCTGTAGGGGCGACCTGTGGTCGTCCGTTACCCAACGGAAGTATAAACTACACAAGCTAAAGGTTTTGATTAAACTTTTCCTCAAAAA
>CAYJLB010000084.1:0-7225 GCA_964370845.1 uncultured Oscillospiraceae bacterium | reverse complement strand
TTAAAGATTGTTAATAAAGAAGTTTGCCTTGAATTTGACAAAGTTTATGGACATCTTAAAAAATATCAAGTAGGCGATACAAATTACATTATCAAACCCATAAAGCTTAATACTTTAAGAGCTACTATTGATAATGATATGTACAAAATCTCCGATTGGGACAACAAATATTTTCTTTTTGCTCAAATGGAACAACTTGAAAATATTGAAACAACTTCTCATAGCGACCGAGTAGAAGTAAAAATCAACACTCATTTTTCTTATTTAAGCCAAACTTTTGGTTTTAAATGCGAATACTTATACACAATTTTTGCTAATGGAATTGTTAAATTGGACTTAGATGCAAAAGGATTTAAATTTTCAAAATTTGCCCCTGAATTTATTCCAAGGATAGGAATAAATTTTGCTACTGACAAAAAATTTGACAAAGTTTCTTGGTACGGCTTAGGTCCAGATGAAAGTTATTCTGATGTAAATTCTCATGTGTTTATGGGCGTGTATCATAAAAACGCTAATGAGATGCATGAAGAATATGCTATGCCACAAGAAAATGGTTTAAGAACTGGAGTTAAGTGGTTGTCCTTTAATTCAGATAGTAAAAAAATGTGCATTAAATCAGAAAATGAAGTTAGTTTTACTTATCACTATTACTCAATTTCATCACTCGAAAAAGCAAAGCATATCGGTGAAATAGAGAAATCCGATGTATTTTATGTTAACATTGATATGAAACACTCCGGAGTAGGTTCTAACAGCTGTGGCGAGGAACAACTTTATAGAAACAAAACAAAAATTAATGATTATAAGTTAAATATTTGTTTTAACCCTTTAAAATAAATTAGTAAAACATCTTGAAAAAAGAAGTAAAATAGTGTAAAATATTACTATAGTGTATTTTAGAAAAACAACTCACAATTAAACTTAAACTATTTTTATCCCTTAGATTAGTTTAATTTGTGAGTTGTTACTTAAAAGGATTAAAAATGATTAAAGAAAAAGTAATGAATAAGTTTTTTGGAAACAAAGATTTTTACGCGCAAATATTGTCAATCGCAATACCGATTATGCTACAATCTTTCATTACATCTTTAGTGAATTTGATTGATAATGTTATGATTGGCTCGGTAAGTGCAGACGCTTTGACATCTGTAGCAGTTGCTAATAAATATTATTTGATTTGTCATTCTGTGGTCTTTGGGTTAACGGGTGCTTCTTCAATATTCATTTCACAATATTTCGGAGCGAAAAAGCATGTATTATGTCAAAAAGTATTTAATATAATAGTTTTGCTCGCATTTATTGCTGGAACAATTTTTATGTCGATTATTCTATTTTTTCCGTATCAGATTATAGGTTTGTTTACAGATACAGAAAATATCGTTAATTTGACTTACGAATATATGACTTATATTAAATTCTCATATATTCCCTACGCAATTTCTTTCGCTATTTCAATCTGTTTAAGAGCAGTAGGAGTTAATAAACCACAGTTAAAAATCGGAACTACCACAGTACTTATTAATGTAGTATTAAACTTTATTTTGATAAATGGATTTTTAGGTGCACCAAAATTAGGTGTTGCGGGTGCTGCTATAGCCACCGTTATCGCAAGACTTGTGGAACTTTCTCTTTATTTATATATTATCTTGAAGAAAAAATATAATTTTACATTTAATCTAAAAGATATAATTTTTTTTGATAAGAATTTATTTGGAAATATGATCAAAATTGCCTTTCCACTTATGGTAAATGAACTTTTGTTTTCGATAGGACAAGCAACTGTCTTTACTGCATATTTAGCGGTAAACGAATCTTTAGTTGCAGCTATTTCAGTAGCAGATACTGTTGCTGGGCTTGCATTTGTATTTTTCGGAGGATTATCGTCCTCGGTATCTATTATGGTAGGAAAAAAATTAGGTGCTGGAAATATATGCGAAGCAAAAGCAAACTCTTTAAAGCTTATCACTTTTGGTGGAATTGTTGGATTATGTGTTTCGATAATTTTCTTTATACTAGCACCATTTATTCCTATGCTTTATAATTATTCGAATGACATTAATGAGGCGATTATAAATATAGTGAGGATTAAAGGGTGTTTAATACCGATTTATTCAATGTATGTGTGTTCTTTCCATATTGTTCGTTCGGGTGGAGATGTATTGTCAACATTAGTAATGGACGGAGGATATTTGTGGATAGCTAGTGTACCTGTAGCTATGATTTTATCTTCTTTTACTGGGTTAAGTTTAGTTTATGTATACTTAATTGTGGAAAGTTTAGAATTATTAAAATTATTTACGTCCTTTTATTTTGTAAGACGTGGTAGATGGGCGAAGAATATAACTTAAATTATTACAAGAGGAGTATTAATGAAAAACTATTTAGGAATTATAGGTTTAATAGTAGTTACAATTGTTTGGGGTGGTGGATTTGTTGCAAGTGATATTGCACTTGAATCAATGACTACCCTCCAAATTATGACGATAAGGTTTTTTATTGGAGCCGCCGTTATGACTATTTTAGCCTTTAAGAAAATTAAAAATATCACAAAGGAAGAGTTAAAATGTGGTATTTTATTAGGTGTATTTTTGTTTAGCGCATTTTTTATTCAAACATTTGCATTACAATTCACTACACCTTCAAAAAACGCATTTTTGACAGCGACAAACGTTGTTTTTGTACCTTTTATCGCTTATATTTTCTCGAAAAAGAAAGCGACATTGCAAAACATTATAGGAGCAGTCTTAGCTATCGTAGGCGCTGGAGTTCTCTCGTTACAAAGTGATTTTTCTCTAGGATTTGGAGATAGCTTAACCTTAGTTTGTGCATTATGTTTTGCTTTTCAAATTTATCTCACAGGAAGATTTGTTGGGAAAATTCGTCCAGAAATATTGAATTTCCTACAAATGGGGACAGCGTTTATTCTATCTTTGATGGGAGCTATGATAACCGGTGAAGCGTTTACATTCGCTCCATCTGGGGATAGTATTTTAGCTGTATTATATTTAGGGTTAATCAGCACCGCTTTATCGTATTTTATACAAACTATATCACAAAAATATGTTGATGAAACAAAAACAGCAATTATTCTATCTTCGGAAGCAGTTTTTGGAATGATTTTTTCAGTATTAATAATAGGAGAACTTATAACAACACGCATGATTTTAGGTTCAGCAATAATATTTTCAGCAGTTTTGATTTCTGAAATAAAATTCAAACGTAAAAATAAATCCTCAACATAGCATTTTAAGTTATTTTATATTTACTTAGAATAAATTAAAATGCCCGTGCAACTTGATTTTTAACCCTTTAAAATTATAAAATAAAATCGAGTTGATATATAATAAAAAAGTAAGGTGAATTAAAGTGGCTACAATTAAAGAAATTGCAACATTAGCAGGAGTATCAATTACAACAGTATCAAGGGTATTAAACCAAGATGATACATTAAATGTAAACGCAGAAACGAAAAGAAGAATTTTTGAAACAGCAACTAAACTCGAGTATGTATCTAAGCCAAAAGCTCCGAGAAAACGAAAGTTAAAAATCGGAATTTGTTCCTCTTATAGCTCAGAAGAAGAATTAGTTGATCCGTATTATTTGACTATTCGTATGTCCTTGAAGCAATTCATTTCTGAAGCAGGATATAAAGGATACATTATTGACGCCTTAGATGCAAAAGAGGATATTAAGCATTTAGACGGAATTATTTGCATTGGAAATTTCAATAAAACTCAAGTACAAAAGTTAGAGAATTTTTCAAAACCACTTGTTTTTGTGGACAGCTCTCCTAATAGTGACAAATTTGACTCTATCGTGGTAGATTTGTCGCATACTATAATGAACATTGTTAATTATTTAATTGAATGTGGACATAAGAGAATTGCATATATTGGCTCAAACGAATTCGACGAAGATAATAATTTAATTCCTGATTTAAGAAATGTTGCTTTTGAGAATTATATGAAAAAATTGGGTTTATTTCAAGAAGAATATGAAAAAATAGGAAAATTCGAAGCAAAATATGGATATGAATTTTTTAAAGAATTAAGTATGATTGATAATAGACCAACTGCTATAATTGCTGCAAATGACACCATAGCAGCGGGTTGTTTTCGAGCTGCTTATGAGATAGGATTATCCATTCCAAAGGATATAAGCGTTGTTGGAATTAATGACATTGCTGCGGTGAGATTTATGACACCTCCTTTAACAACGGCTAGAATTCCAACTGAATTTATAGCAGAAAGAGCTCTTTTGATGTTGAAAGAGCAAACTATAGATAGACGAACTATTCCAATCAAATGCATTGTTCCTACAACGTTAATTAAACGTGATAGTGTAAAAGAAATTTTGGCTTAAAATTAATTAGAAATAAATAAAAGACGATAGTATTAATTTTTCAATCGATACTATCGTCTTTTTTGTTTTATTATCAAATAAATAAATAAATAAACAGAACAAGTTCTTCAATACTGTAAAAGTTATCTGTATTGTTTTACAATTTCGCTAGTTTGTTTGCAAATATTAGTAATTTCGCTCCAATTTTTGCTATCAATTAAGTCAGCTGTAACCATATAAGTTCCACCACAAGCGAAAATATTTTTATTTGATAGAAATTCTGCACAGTTTTTTAAAGTAACTCCACCTGTTGGCATAAATTTTATCATAGTATATGGTGCGCAAAGTGCATTTATAGTATTAAGTCCACCATATTGTGCCGCAGGGAAGAACTTTAACATTGTCAAACCTAAATCTAAAGCAGTTTCAATTTCTGTTGGTGTCACACATCCAGGAAGGATAGGAACACCTTTTTCTTGACAATATTTAACAATTTTAGGGTTTATTCCAGGAGAAACAATGAACTCTGCACCAGCCTCTACTGCTTCGTCAACTTGTGCAGTAGTCAAAACCGTTCCTGCTCCAACAATCATTTCAGGATAAGTATCTTTCATTATTTTGATAGCTTTTCCAGCACCAGCAACTCTAAAAGTTACTTCAGCAACAGGCAATCCTCCGTCGATTAAAGCTTTAGCTAAAGGTGCAGCGTCTTCTTCAGGTCTATCAAGTTTTATTACAGGCACAATGCCGATTTTTGAAATTTTGTTAATTAATTCCATAACATTTCCTTCCATTATATCAAATACATTTTATCTGTCAACACGAGCAGATGCACCGCCCATTAATTTTTGAACTTCTTTCAAGCTTGCCATTGAAGTGTCACCAGCAGTAGTCATAGCAAGTGCACCGTGAGCAGCACCGTAGTTTACAGCAGTTTCTGCATCACCAGTTTCCATTAATCCGTAGATTAAACCAGAAGCAAAACTGTCGCCTCCACCAACTCTATCCATAATTTCAAGACCTTCATATTTTTTGGAGAAAACAATATCACCATCAGCATAACACATTGCTGCCCAATCGTTTACTGTAGCAGTTTTAACCTCTCTCAAAGTAGTCGCAACAACTTTAAAGTTAGGGTAAGTTTCAACAGCATTTCTAACCATTGCTTTGTATCCGTCAAGGTTAAGTTCAGCTAAATTTTCATCATTTCCAGCAATTTCAAGACCTAAACAAGCAGTAAAGTCTTCTTCATTTCCAATCATAACGTCAATATATTGAGCAATTTCTTTGTTTACAGCTTGAGCTTTTTCAATTCCACCAATGGATTTCCACATTGAAGGACGGTAGTTCAAGTCGTAAGAAACGATTGTTCCGTATTTTTTAGCAGCTTTAACAGCAGCGATAGTAACTTCAGCAGTGCTTTCAGATAACGCAGCAAAAATTCCACCTGTATGCAACCATCTCACTCCTAAAGTTCCGAAAATATAATCAAAATCAAAGTCAGAAGCTTTTAGTTGGCTAATAGCAGTGTTACCTCTATCAGAAACACCAACAGCACCACGAACGCCAAAACCTCTTTCAGTGAAGTTTAAACCATTACGAACAGTTCTTCCAATTCCGTCATAATCAACCCATTTAATAAATTGAGTATCAACGCCGCCTTGTAGGATAAAATCTTCAATAAGTCTACCGATTTCATTATCAGCAAAAGCAGTTAAAACGGCAGTTTTATAACCAAAACAACGTCTTAAACCACGAGCAACATTATACTCGCCTCCGCCTTCCCAAGCTCTAAAATTTCTAGCAGTTTTAATTCTTCCCTCACCTGGATCAAGTCTAAGCATAACTTCACCTAGTGAAATTTGGTCGAACATACATTCTTCTTTTGGTCTTAAATTTAGATTCATAAAAATCCTCTTTCCTATTTTGATATTTAAGCATTCTAAACAGAATTTATTTGTATTATATCATCATTTCAACTTGTATACAAGATGTTTTTCGCAAAAAAGTAGAATTTTCGCATTTTCACAAAAAAACAAGCTCATATTTATGAAAAATAGACAAAGAACATACCGTTATAAGATATTACAAACTTTCCTATTGATTTTACAAGTGAATAATGCTAAAATTATATAAAACAATTGAAACGAGGCGGGTTTATGGGTGAAAATATAAGTTTTAATAATAATGAAATATATGAAATACTCAAAAATGAAATAATTAATTTAGTGTTGTATCCAGGACAATTAATTGGAGAAAATGAGATTTCAAGGCGATTTAATGTTTCAAGAACACCGATTAGAGAAGTGTTTAAACGTCTTGAATACGACAATTTAATAAAACCAATACGAAATAAAGGTACCATCATAACTCCAATAGATTTGAGTAAAATTCACAATTTTATGTACGTTCGCGAAAAATTAGAGCTCGCCGTTTTAGAGGAATATATATCTTGTATACAAGAACAAGATTTAGTCAAACTTCAAATTCTTCTTGTAAAACAAAGGAAATTATTAGAAGATGACAGTAAAAATCTAATAACAAAATCACTAGAATTTTACGAGCTAGACTCGGAATTTCACTCGTTAATTTTTTGTTTTGCTTCTAAAAGCTATATTTGGGATACTATATTGAATAATATGGCCGATTATAAACGTTATAGGGTGGTATCGGCAGAATTTCATGATGATGAGCATCTAAACATTATTTTTTCTCATCATTTAGAAATATATGACGCAATATCAAATAACGATTTTGAAAAAATTAAGAATATTTATAAAACCCATATTTATCACGGAAAATCTCTTTTTAAAAAAATGATTGAGGCGAAAGAAGAATGTTTTGTTATGTAATTGCTAAAACCAAAATAAGTAAGGAAAAAATG
>CAYJLB010000083.1:1920-7590 GCA_964370845.1 uncultured Oscillospiraceae bacterium | reverse complement strand
AGAGTGTTGAATTATGGTTTGTGTGGGTGGAACAGTTTGATATTTTTGAAATAAAAGAAAAAGGAATTTGTGTTGATGAGTTGACGGTTGAATTTCTTTATAATTATATATTAGAAATATCAGAAATGCCACTTTATATAGAAGCTCGCACTAAAAATGATGTGGAAAAAAATATTTATTATAAATTAAGGATTTACAAATAACATCTATTAACGATTTAAGGAGAAATGAATATGAAATTAGGTGCATTTTCAATTAGTTTAGCAGTTAAAAATTTAGCTGTGTCAAAAGAATTTTACGAAAAATTAGGATTTGTAGTATTAGGTGGAGATATTTCTCAAAATTATTTAGTTATGAAAAATGATAATTCAATAATTGGACTATTTCAAGGAATGTTCGAGGGGAATATCCTCACTTTTAACCCAGGTTGGAATGAAAACGCAGGGGAAATTGCAGAATTTACTGATGTAAGAGAGCTTGAAAGTGAACTTGAAACTAAAGGTATAGCATTTATTGCACAAACTGATAAAGAAAGCAAAAAAGGACCAGCAAGCTTTATGATAACTGATCCAGACGGAAATATAATTTTGGTAGATCAACACAGGTAAAAATAATTGGAGGTCAAAAAGGAAACTTTAAACGCAATTATCAAAAGAAAAAGTTGCTAAAATTTGTGGCTTACCAGATGATGAAAAAGTAGCGGCGCTAATTCCAATTGGATATCCATCTGACCCTGAATTAAAAGAGAGTGTTCGAAAATCAGTTGAGGAAATTTCAACGTTTATTTTGTGTAGCTTTTTTACTGATTTTTGAATATAGGTCTAGGTTAACAATTGTCAGTTTTTAATAAATTTTGAAACATATTGTTTGCATTTTATGCTTGAATTTTGTCGAAATAAGTAGTATGCTAAAACTGCAGGAAAATATATTTTTATAACTTTATTTAGAAAGGAAAATAAAGTTATGATTAACAAAATTAAGAAAATTGGTGCAATATTATTGTCTGCAATTTTAGCAAGTAATTTGGCAATAACAGCTTTTTCGATTGGTAGTGAAGAAGTTCCTACACCCATTAACGAAACTGATGTAACTGTTGATAACGTTACTGAAGAAATCTATGCAAACGGAAATGCAATCACCATTGTCGCAGGAATAGCACCAAACACTACACTATGACAGGTGGGCTTGTGTACAACATTTACGGTGGTGGTAATAGTGGCAATGTTGCAGATGCTTATGTCAATGTATCGGGTGGTCTTATTACAGCAATAGGTAATGTATTTGGTGGTGGATGCACATTTAGTTGGCTGAGTTTTAATGTAACCAGTGAAGCCACTGTTACCATCAACGCGGGTGCAACCATTAAAGAAACCTCTAATACAAACGAAGGAATCGCAACAGGCAATGTATTTGGTGGAGGTCATGGTGGCGATAATGAATCAATCGTTCATACAGCTGCTGTCTACTATATGGACGGTGCAGTGGAAGGTAACATAATTGCTGCTGGGTTAGTTAAGTACATCATATATGGAGATGCAGTTGTATTCGTAAATGACGCAGTCAGCGAAGATGAATTCGATGGTGCAGTGTATGCACTTTATAGTAAAGACGCTGATTACGAAAGTAACGAATATATTGAAGGGGAACCAGTTGCTGTTATTGAAAACACATGGACAGAAGTTGGTGCTAGTGTCTGGGAAATAGACGAAAGCAATAATTGGGAGCTAGGTACACCAATGTTAAACGCATCATATAAAGAAGCGATTAGTGGTTCTTACCTTGATGAAAGTGCTATAATCAACCCTTACGAAAAGATGAACGTACTCCGTCTTCAAGAATTTACAGATGATGTTGATAGTGATGGGAATAAAGTTCACTGGGCAATGGTTGGGATTGTTGATTTGTCAAGCCACCCAACTATTGACGAAAGCATTTCATTTGTGGCAAATCAAGAGTTGTTCATTGATATGACTAGTACGCTAAATGCTCCTAAATTTGTGCAAACAGCGATAGACAAAAAGGGTTATATCATTACACAGAAAATAGATATAACGAGCCCAATTGCTACTAGTAGCAACAATACAACCGAAACAACTGCCGAAGATATGGCAAATCGCCTATATCGTGGTAATCTATCACTTGCTCTTGACGTTTCGGGTAGCAATACTTATTTATTAAACAGCATAAATGTAGTACCGATTGTAGCAACCATACCAAGCGAAGTTTCTAATATGCTAAATTATCTAAATTATAAAATAGGAGCAGCCACTGGTGGATATGAGTGGAGTTTAACTTCTTATCTTCCTGATTCATCAGGAGATGATGAAGCGGTACCACTTGGGACGGATTCAAACACGTATAATCCAGCTGTTAATACAGTTGGTTACTTCGATTACTTAATTAGAACAGGATATGAACACAAATTTGACATTGTGGAGCAAAGTGAAGAGGCTTTGGACAAAAATAATCGTCCTCCATCAAGAGGGCTTCTAGTACCGAACTATATTAGTATTTTGGACAATGCTTATATAGAGGGTTATGCAGTGATTGAAGTTGTAGACACGGGAACAACGCTTATTCCAGTTGATTTTAAAGAAAAACCTAGCGCAACTAGTGATACTATCCATACTTCAAATACATATATTGGTGGATATATGTATGAACCAAGCAATAGTGAAGTGAGCGAACTTACAACAAAGCCTGATTTCTGGACAACAATTCCTAATGACAAAACAACAAAATGGGAATACTACACTGAAGTTGAAAATAGCCATATTAATGATGAAGGTATAATTGTTCTTTATCCATATTATGAAACACCAACAACACCTCCTACAACAGGTGGAACAACACAAGTAACAGTTATCTTCAAAAATAACGAAGACGGAGCGGGTGGTGATTTTAATAGCCAAACAGTAAATGTAGGCTCAACAGTGTATAACCCAGGAAATCCTCAAACTGATCTTGAAATTGAAGGTTGGTATACAGCGCCAAATGGGGTGGAACTGAATGGAATTTTAATGGTTCTGTAACTCTTGGAGGAGAAGATTTAGGCGATGAAGATATTACAGTTGATGAAAACGGAAATATCACATTGACTCCTGAATTACTTGAAAGGTTACCGGACGGAGAATATACAATTCAAGTTCAATATGGCGAAGATATTTATGAATATGAAGTTGTAATTGAAGATGGAGTCCCATTAATTTCATCTCCAACCAAATTATTTATATCTGTTCCAACAACAAATGAACAAGCAACATATATGACAATTACTATATATGCAGTAATAATATTATTAGGGGCATTATTCTTTCTTAAAAAAAAGCAAAAGTAATTGATATTGAAAATGAAATGGATTTGTTTAACTAATTGTCTTTATAAATGTCAAATAATTAAATAATAAAAATAATCGCCCTCAAATTTTGAGCGGCGATTATTTTATTAGGTATCGCTTGTATTAAGATAATAAATATGATTATTTAACCTTAAATTTGAACACTTTAAGAACTATTTAGTGAGGGAATATTATCAAGAATATCACTAATTTTTTTAAGACTTTCTAAAGATTTACCATTTTCTTTCATTTCGCTAATTTTGCTTTTAGTAACATCTATTTACTTATAAAAAAAGCAAGGAAATAACGATATATTTGTCGTTATTTCCTTGCTTTTTATATAATGTTACTTTAAAGTATTAAGCTTTTAGTTAAGTTCAAATCTTTTTGTAACTTGAGTTCCGTTAATTACAAATTCTGCTGCATCTTGTAATTGGTAAAGGTTTGCTCTTGAACCATTTGAACGGTTCCAAACATTGTGACCAAATTCAAATACATGTCCGTTTTGAACAGCAGTTAGGTTTTGCCAAAGTGGTGATTCTTGATAGTTTGCAAAATCTTCTAAGCTTTCGATGTTAACAAAGATGTAATCAGGGTTGATTTCAGCTAAGTTTTCAAGTGCAATTGTACCACTTGCATCAGCATCTACTAATAATTCTGGAAGTTCAAAACCAAGTTCTGCATAAATTTGTTGATGAACAGCGGTAGAATATTGTACGCCTTTTGTTGATAATTGGAACACCATAGCAGTTTTTCCGTCGATAGAGTCGCCGATTTGTGCTTTGTAATCTTCAACTTGTGCTTCGTAGCCCACAGGCTTTCTACCGTAAGAAACGCAGATAGAATAATCGTTCTTGAAAATGGTGAGATAATTGAGGTGGGAACTCATGAAGAATTGTTAATTAATGGTAAAAACTACGCAAACTTATATAATTCACAATTTGAAAATGTTGTTTATTGTAGTGTAGATAATGAAAACATTCGCTATGCATAATTTTTAATACTTTTTTAATAAAATAACACCTCTAAAGTAGATAGTTAAAAAACGATAACTACTTTGGAGGTGTTTTGCGTTTTCAAATATTCTCAAAAACCACTCATAAACACTAGCATATATTATATAAGTGTGGACTTTGTTCCAGCGTAACTTAGATTTTTAATTAAAGGTTGTTGTATGAAGTCGTAAATTATAGTGAAAAATGGCAGAAAAAATGATAGGTCTTATGAAGTGATGTATCACTTTGGATACATTAACTCTTATAAGACCTATCACGCAAATTTCCCTCGAATATGAAAATTAACGAAAAATCAGAATTGCTTTTTTGCTGAAATGAACTTGTACAACAATAATTTTACTTTTTCTTAGCAACAATTACGAACGCAGAAATCGCTAAAATTCCAACAATAGCTAAACTTGGAACTGAATTTCCAGTTTTTGGTGGCTCATCATCAGTATTTGCGTCAGAATTATCAATATTTTCACCATTAACAATGTAATTCCCGTCTTGATTTTCCACAACAATGCTGTGAGTTGTTCCATCAGTCAATGAAATAATCAATTCATTTTCCCCTTGTGGGAGAGTGTCTAGGTAATATTGTGTGAAAGATACGATTATGCTTCCAGGGGTAAATAACATTAAAGGAATACCCTCTGAATTAATAAGTGCATATCTAATAAGTTCAGTTTCCATTTGAGAAGTTGACGGGATTTGTGACCCCGCAATTGACTGTGAAAACAAGTGTTCCCCCGACGCATCACTCAAAGTTGTCCTATCAAAACTGACCAAACCATAATCACCGCTAAAAATCATACTTCCAAAACTACCGTCATTAGGGTTAACTATTCCTGGGCGTGATATAGTAGTTCCGCCCACAGTACAGCCTTCAAACATATCGAATTCAGCATCTATACTTTCAGAATGTACAATTTCAGTGTCCGCCCAATAAATAGGAGTTAGTGAAACGTCGGTAAAAATGATTGTTTCAGTTGTAAAAAAGAAATTTTTATCTGCATCTAATTTCCAATACATTAAATCTTTATTTTCTGATTGAGATACCCAATCATTTAAAGTATTTAAAAATTTATCGGTCAGCATATCGCTTTTGCTCATATCTTGATAATTATTTTTATCAAGATAATATCGTCCGTTATCACCATCTATATAAAAACAGTTTTGTATAACGGTATTGCCATCATTATGTCCCACAACACCACCGTCATTGCTTTGTCCAGAAACATCACCTGTGTTATAGCAGTTTCTAACAGTGTTATAGCTAGATCCCATAACGCCACCGACGTAACTATTTCCAGAAACACCACCTGTGTTATAGCA
>CAYJLB010000083.1:0-1820 GCA_964370845.1 uncultured Oscillospiraceae bacterium | reverse complement strand
CATAACGCCACCGACGTAACTATTTCCAGAAACACCACCTGTGTTATAGCAGTTTCTAACAGTGTTATAGCTAAATCCCATAACGCCACCGACGTAACTATTTCCAGAAACACCACCTGTGTTATAGCAGTTTTCTACAGTGCCACCGTTGTGTCCCACAACACCACCGACATAAGTATCAGAAGTTTTAATGTGTGAATTTATTACACCCACATTTTTTATTGTGCTATTTTTTCCTGCATATCCAAATAGCCCTTGATAACTTTTATCATTATTAATATAGACCCCACTGACGGTATAATCGCCACCGTCAAATGTCCCATCAAAAAAATTGTAAATAGGATGCTCTTCCTTTCCAATAGCAGTCCAGCTGTTAGCTTCATTTACACCTTCCGCCATAACATTTCCCTTACCGCCATAACCTAAAACATTTGCATCAGTAAGGTCGATATCATTTTTAAGTGTGACTGTTTTCCCTAAAAAGTCATTTTCACCGCTGTTTACTAATTCAGCGAAATAAGCAAGTCCAGCCGCTGTGTAAATTTTAAGGTTATCGTCATCATCAAATTCATAATCTGTAGTGCTTTTTGCATTTTTTGCAACTATTTTCCAAGGGTTTTCTTCAACAAAAACAATGTTAAAATGAACATTATGACTCGGCATAGTGAAAGTATAAGTGTTATTTCCTTTTTCTTCTATTTCATGCAAAGTCCCGTTAAAATCAAATAAAACTATACTATGAATAACAAAATCAGCATCAGGCGTTGCTGTAATAGTAATAGTTTCCCCAGCCCCCGCAGTAGAAGGGCTTACAGAAACACTACCACTTCCAGTCTTTAGAACATTAACATTGTAGCCAATAGAAACTGAAGGTATCGTTGGTGGACTAACTGATGTTGATGACTCCCATTTTGCGGTTAGAGTTGTGTCAGCGGTGAAAGTTTCGGTAGATAAATCAACTATATTAGTACCATCTGACCAACCTTTGAAAGTTGAATTAGTTTTTGTCGCAGTAGGTGTATAATCAAAACCAGTATAACTATTATTAAAATACATATATTGGATATCAGAATAACTCAAAAATGGAATAAATCCGCCATTTGCGTTGAGTTTTATTAAGTGTTTAGTAGCATCAGTAGCATCAATTATTCCATAAATATTAATGGCAGATAAAATTAGCCCACCTTCTGTAACGTTAAGTTTTCGATAATTTGTATTGAAATTTACTCCACTCGGAATGTGCAGAATTTCTCCATTTCCAACGGTAATATCTGCTCGCATTACGATAGTATCATTCTCACCCGCCCCTTCAAGAGCTGCTTTTAAGCTATTAAAATCGTTAACGTATATTTCTTCCGCAGAAACTCCTATGGGAATTAACGTCACCACCATAGTGATAGTAAGTAACATTGCTAAAAATTTTTTCATAAAATAATTTCCCCTCTCTTTTTTCGTTTTGTTTAGAAATTTACAATATAATTAACTAATATTTATTATACTAAAAAATAGAAAATAAGTCAATGATTGTATATTATACTATTTACAATTAACATTCTCATGATATTGAGGTTTTGACAAATTTTATTTGTAATTTCTTCGTAGTAATTGGTAAGAATTAATGCAAGTTCTGCCCCTTTTGAAATTCCAACAAGTGTGAGGGTTGAGGTATCAATAACCGCAGTTTCTGTATACTCCAAAAACTCGCCAAAAAATTCAAGTGGCACATTGTTGTGGCTCTCTGGCTGATTATCCTGCCCGCAATAAAAAAGTGATACCACCTCATAACCCTCTTTTGCAAGGGCGATACTGCGGTCAAAGTC
>CAYJLB010000082.1:0-7856 GCA_964370845.1 uncultured Oscillospiraceae bacterium | reverse complement strand
TTATTTTATTTCGCAAAGTGCTATCGCTGTATTCTGTTCCAATAAATAGGCTTGAAAAAATTAATACAAAAAAACCTAATGTGGGTGCAAAGTTAAAAAATGTTTCCTGAAAAGTGAAATAATCAGGTTGATTTGCTATATCAAAATTCGGCGGAACAAATTGAATAATAATATAATTCAAGTAAAGAGCAAGAACTATCCATAAAACTATGCTTTTTCTTAGTTTTATTACTCTCTTAAAATTTGAAGCTAAAAGGTTATTCATTCGAGCCACCTCCCACTAAATTAATGTAGTAGCTCTCTAAATTTTCATCTTTTTGTGAAACTGATAAAATTTCACAATTTTCTTTTGCCAATAAAATGGCTAAATCTGTGATATTTGCTTTATCGAAAATTTCAGCTTTTTGCTCTGATAGAATTTTATATTCAATGCCCATTTTATCAAGTGCAGTTGATAGTATTTTTACATTTGTGACTTCTAAAACAGTGGATTTTTTGCAAGCGTTTTCTAATTCTTTTGCACTTATTTCTTTCACAATTTCGCCTTTGTCGATAAATCCGTAGTGTGTGGCGAGCATTGATAGTTCACTTAAAATATGGCTTGATATTAGCACGGTTATGCTAAATTCACGGTTTAATTTTAAGATAAGCTCTCTTATTTCCACAATTCCTTGTGGGTCAAGTCCGTTTACAGGCTCGTCTAACACTAAAAAATCGGGATTTCCAGCTAATGCAATTGCAATTCCTAACCGTTGCTTCATTCCAAGAGAGAAGTTTTTTACTTTTTTATTTCCAGTGTTTTCAAGTCCTACTAATTTCAATAGATTATCAATCTCGGAAAAAGAGGGAAGTCCTATTATAGTGAATTGCTGTTTTAGATTTTCTTTTGCTGTCATATCTAAATAAATTGAGGGAGTTTCAACTACTGCGCCCATTCTTTTTCTTGAGGAGATTATATTTTTATCTTTTGAATTGATTTGATATAAAGTATAATCGCCCTCGCTTGGTTTTTGTAAACCGCAAATTATTCTGATTAGAGTAGTTTTACCTGCTCCATTTTTCCCTACAAATCCGTAAATTGAACCTTTGGGAACACTCATTGTCACTGAATTTAATGCTTTGAATTTCTTGTAATTTTTGCTAAGACTATTTGTTGTTAATACATATTCCATATTATCATTTTTCCTTTCAAATAATTTCTATAAATACATATTAATTGAAAAAAGTAAAGAAAGCGGTTAAGAAAAGAGTAAAGAAATGGTAAAGATATTTAAGTTAAATTTAAAATTAATTTGTTTTTGTATTTAACTTAAATCCAATTCCCCAAACAGCCTCTATGTAATCATTTTCGCTAATATTTCGCAACTTTTTTCGCAAGTTGCTGATATGAATTTTCAAGGAACTTTCAGTGCAATCAGGTGTATCTAAGCTAATTTTATCTAAAATTGCTGATTTCGTGACAACTGTATTCTTGTTTTGCATAAGCAGTTTTAATATTGCAAATTCAGTCCTTGTAAGTTTGATTTTTTTATCATTTATAAAAGCATTTTGCAAAGTTAAATCAAGGGATAAATCTTCAAAAGTGAGCATTTTATTGTTTGTAATTTGATTATTTCGCAAGTGAATTAATATCCTTGCAAGCAATTCTTTTATATTAAAAGGCTTTGTGAGATAATCAACCGCCCCATTAAAAAGCAAGTCAATTTTATTATCAATGTCAATTTTTGCACTTATTACAATAACAGGAACATCGTTTATTTTAGGCAAAATTTCCTCTCCCGAAAGTCCTGGAAGCATTAAGTCAAGCAAGACTAAATCAACTTTATTTGTAGATAATAAAAGCAAACTTTCTGTCCCAGAATAAGCTCTTAAAACTTGATAATTCTCTTTTGTAAGGACTTCTTCAAGCATATCGCCTATATGAATATCATCGTCTATTATTAAGATTTTTTTCAATTCTATAATTTTTAATCACCACACAAAATTAATTATTTTACTAATGATAACATATTTTTACTTAAAATGCTATAAAAAAATTTAAGTATGAATTTCATTTCCTATAACTTTTTTTATTCTTTTTTCTTAAAAGTTTTTAACCAAAAGATTTAGAAATAGTATATTACTGTATGAAAGACGTATAAAAATTCCCAAAAAACAAAAGTATATTCCTTTCAATTCAGTAAATAATACCTTTACAAATAAATTTTAACATAATTTATATATTGAAAACTTATGAAAGGAATGTATGTTATTATGAAAGCTACAGGAATTGTTAGACGTATTGATGACCTTGGACGTGTTGTTATACCTAAAGAAATTAGACGCACTATGAGAATTCGTGAGGGCGACCCGTCACTGATTACATTGGAAAAAAAGCCTCTCGAGCCTTGGCAAAAGTTCTGTGTTGCTTACTTCAATATACATAAAAAAAATGGGATTTAATTGTTTTTGTTGGTTAAAATTGCTAAACAACTGTGTATATTTGAGATGGGTGTTTTTGGTAAATTTAATAATATTGTAGTTTTTGGATTAGAACTTTTGAAGAAAATAACAAAAGCTTGATAAATTTACTCGACTATTCGAGTAAAATTCGAGTAAATTGCAATTTTAGTCGAATAAAAATTAAAATTAGTAGAAAAAATTAAATTTAGTCGAATATTTGTTAAATTAACTCGAATATTCGACTAAATTCTATTGATTTTTCGAGTAAAATGTATTATAATCTATTTAAAAGGGGTGATTATATGCTAAGAGAAGAATTGATTACATTCGTATCAGATATAAAAAAAATCAAAACTGAAGACGGAAATCTTGAACTTAAAGCTGCAAGAGAGGGTTCACCAAAAATATATGATACACTATCCGCTTTTTCAAATCAAACGGGTGGAGGAATAATCGTATTTGGCATTGATGAGAGTGACTATTCTGTCTGCGGGGTGTATGATGCCGCAGATTTACAAGTCAAAATCGGCGAGAGGTGTTTGCAGATGGAACCACCTGTTCGTGCTGTCTGCACAGTAGCAGAGATTGACGGAAAAACGATAGTTAGTGCAGAAATTCCTGAAATAGAAATATCAAAAAGACCTTGTTATTATAAAGGTACTGGGAGAATAGGCGGATCATATATTCGCATAGGTGACGGCGACCATAGAATGACTGAATATGAAATTTACAGCTATGAGGCATATCGTCAAAAGACACAAGATGAACTCCGTATTACCTCACGAGCTGAAATGATTGACATACAAACCCCACACTTAGAGAACTACCTTATCAAGTTGTCGGCTGCAAAGCCGAATTTGTCAGCACTTCCGATTGAAAGAAAGCTAAATTTGCAAGGTATTACGATAAATGAGAAACCAACACTAATGGGTACGATGCTCTTTTGTGATTATCCTCAGAGTTTTTATCCAAGGCTTTGTATTACCGCTGTAGTAGTTCCGGGTGACGAAATGGGTCAACTTTCAGACAGTGGCGCACGCTTTATTGACAACCAAACTATCGAGGGTACAATACCGCAAATGCTCAGTAGTGCTATTTCTTTTGTACGTCGCAATATGAAAAACAGCACAGTTATAGATAAAAATACGGGTATTCGTACCGATAAATCGGAATATCCAATTACTGCTGTGCGTGAAATTATCTTAAATGCTTTGATACACAGAGATTACAGTATTCATACCGAATCCGCTCCCATTACACTTGTTATGTACAAAAATCGCTTGGAAGTAGAAAATCCCGGCGGACTTTATGGAAGACTCACTCTTGATAAATTAGGGCATATTTCAGCAGACACTCGCAATCCTTTCTTAGCTGGAGCAATGGAAATTACAAGGGACACTGAAAACCGTTTTTCCGGTATACCAACTATCAGACGTGAAATGAAAGAGGCAGGGCTATCCGAGCCAGTTTTCCAAAACTTGCGCGGTGTATTTAAGGTAACTCTTTATAACAATTCAATTATTATAAATAAGAATTTTTTAACAATAGAGGAACAGATACTTGACTTCTGCAAAACTGTTCGTAACCGCAAAGAACTTGCAAATGAGTTTTCACATATTACCCAAACATATTTATTTACAAACTATATCAATGTTTTGGTCACACAAGGTAAACTGCGTTTAGGAATTCCTAATAAACCTAAGAGCACAAAGCAAACTTATGTTACGGAGTGACAATAGAAAATAAAAATATGGTAGCAAAATCGCCTCGAATGATTTATTCGAGGCGATTTTTATTTGGTGTCAAAAACTTCAAATTGACGATAATTTTTAATGTTTCTTATATAATCTTGCAAACATCACTTAGTCACCCAAGGCGTAGGCGTACCCTCTACAATTACACCAGGAGAAAATTGAGTTATTTCTCCAGTTTCAGGGTTAGCAGCCTGTTCTATATAAAATAAATAACCATTGCTCCCAAATCTACCAATTTTGCTTTGGTCGAAGTGCTCACTATCCATACAAATATTTACAGCTTTTAGAGCGACAGCAACCTCATTACTGCCGTCAATCAAGTCGTGTTCCCACAAATACTCACATTCAATATTTAGAAAACATTCAGTTATTCTTGGTGCATTAACTTTGTATGCTTTCTGTGCTGTAAGTCCTGAAACAGTAATTTCATCCGTTTCAAATTCGTTGTTACCTATAGTTTTGATGCATTTGTCATATATATCATTTGACGGAAAATTTAGCACACAAACTTTTGTTTCTTTTAAAGACTGATACATGTGTCCGTTTTTATTCACTTTGCTCATTATGCAAATAAAATTCTCTGCACCACTACCGACAAAGGAAGACCATGACTGCAAACAGGCATTCTCTTTTCCGTTAGATTTATACCCAGTGACAAGGAAAACCAAATGCGGCATAGCTGCTACAAAATCGTACCACGACATATTTCCACAGGCAGCTAAGTACCCCTCGTTAAAGTTCTCTGTTCTGTCTATTATTGATATTTCTTTTTTCATACAATATCCCTCCACCTCTTACATTGTTCTATTCTTGCGCCACCGTCGCCGTGTTCTTTATCAAACGAATACTGCGTTAACAGCTTACATGGAATATCTGGACATTCTCCGCAATGCATAAAGCCTTTGTCCCCACAACAACTTGCAACTGGACATTTCCCGTGGAATGGATTTCCGTTAGTTTCGATACAACCGCCACAATTATGGCTGTCTTTCCACTTGCAATCTGTGCAGTGTAGTCCACAACGTGAGTCTACTTTGTCTGTAAAAATAAATTCGTTCATAGTCTAAAACCTCCGTTTTATTTCTATTATACCACCATGAACACGACAACAGTATGTTACTTTCATTTATACTTATCCAAAATATTTTCAGCAGTATTTTTAAGCTTTTCCACAAATTCTTTCGGCTCTATTACCTCTACTTTATCGCCAAAATTCAAAAACCATAACACTGCTTTGTCAGGATTTGTAAATCCCCAGTGGATTTTTAACTTTCCGTTTGGCAAGACTTCAAAGCTGTTAGGACCATATTCCTCCACAAGCTTATATTTTTCACTGCTCTCAAAAATTGCAGTTATGAAGTAGTCATCTGTTATATGAGTTCCAAGTTCTCTTTTATTTTCAGGGATTTCACGAGGAGAAAAATTTTCATCACAAACTTTTAATTCCCACAAGAGTTTTAATTTGTAAAGTCTAAAATCTTCACGCTCACAGCACCAGCCGAATATGTACCAATCCGACCATTTAAAAATTATTTGATAAGGCTCAATTTTCTTATCGCTTTCTCCTTTTTCATAAAAATAGTGAAATGAAATCACATTTTTATTTGAAATTGCACTATTTAAAAGCTCAATTTTATTTGACAAACTGTCTTTGTAAAAAGAGGCGAGGTCTATTGTCATATTATCACTTGCTTTAAGATAATTTTCGCCAAATTTGTGGGAAAGCGACTTTGTTACAGGTGTTTTACTTACGCTGTCAACACTTTTTAACCCTATAAAAATGGCTTGCAATTCGTCTTTTGTGAATACAGTAGTGTCAAGATTATAGCCTTGCATAATGGAAATTCCACCGTCTCCACCTTGCGTTGTAACAATAGGAATTCCCGCAAGGCATAAGGAATCTATGTCACGCAAAATCGTCCTGCGTGACACCTCAAATTTAATTTTTCTTTACCGATAAAGCAAATAATATTTCCGTCTAAATCCCTAAAGTGCATTGAGCTCGCACCCCATGGATATGTTGTGGGAGGTATTTCAATTGCGATATTTAACGATTTCAACCTATCATATTCAGCATCAACATCGTCAACAATAAAACTGATTTTGGTGAAACCTGTCCCACTGTAGTTACTAAAATCAAATCCCATATCATTTTCAGCCGTAGACTTTGAATATATAGTTATTCCGCCACTGTCAACAGGTACTTCCACATGGGTATCATTTAAGTCGATTTTTGTTTGAAATACCTCACAATAAAAACTCGCAAGCTTTTCGACATCTTTTGTAATAAAACATACCGTGCTTAAAAATTGCATTTAATCACACTCCCTTTTAATCTAAACACTCAGGGTCACCGACACTCTCATTACCCAAATATGCTTTATATGGTTTTCCTTCGTAAAAATTCATAATTTGTCGCATTAATTTTGAAGGATAAAGTCTTGATGTGTTGAGCGTAGCTATATCAAGCCACTCTACACCAATTTGATTTGTATCTGTGTGTAAGTGAGTGTATTTGACTTCTTTTATGTATTCACATAGGAAAACTAAATCCACTCTGTGAAAACGTTCACCTGTTACTCCCTCTACTATAAAAAGCAAATCTTTACACTCAACCTCAAGTCCAACTTCTTCGGCTACTTCTCTGCAAACAGCATCAGACAACAACTCGCCAGTGTCTTGTCCGCCTCCGGGTAAAATATACCATTCATCATCACTATCTTTGATTTTTATTGCAAGGATTTTTTCGTCTTTTATTATGAGTGCTTTTGCAGAATTCCTTATATGTCTTTTATTGTTAAGTTCTTTCATTCTATTTCCTCCCTACATATAATTGAAACACTTTACTTTGTTAAAAAATGATATGATTATATTGTACAAAAAAAATTAACTAAAAGCAAGAAAAAATAAGATATTTCAACATAATTTATCTAAATAAAATTCTTATAGAAATTTTTTAAATCATAGGTTATTACAAATGCAATTTTAAAATAACAAACAACTTATTTTTGTAGTATTTGTTAAATAAATCAATAGCTTTTTTGTAATTTATGTGATAGAATTAGCGTATCAAAATAATAGGAGATTGAACTGATGGAATATAAAGTTATAGTTTTTGACTTAGGCGGTACTTTGATGGAATATGTGGGTATGCCACATTCATGGGTTGGATATTATCGCAGTGGATTTGAATATGTAAATAAAAAACTAAAATTAAATTTGTCAGAAACTGATATAAACACAGCCATACAAGTGTTAACCGAATATAACCCTCGTGTAAATCCTCGTGAGGTTGAACATAGTGCTGAGTTTTTATTTAAAAAAGCGACAGAACATATTTCATTTGAAACTCCCTTAGATGATTTTATCAATGATTTCATTGATGAATTCTTTAGTGGATTGACACTAAAATCAAAAATTTATGATGATACATTTGAAACAATTTCTCTATTTAAAAATAAGGGGTATAAAATAGCGACACTCACAAATTTACCATCTTCTATGCCTGATAGGTTATTCGTAAAAGATATTAAGGAAATACTTGCGGTTTTAGATTTATATGTTTCATCGGAAATTTGCGGATTTAGAAAACCAAATCCATACGGATTACAATATATCAGCGAAAAATTTGGTGTAAGCATAAGTGACTTAATTTTTGTA
>CAYJLB010000081.1:0-7952 GCA_964370845.1 uncultured Oscillospiraceae bacterium | reverse complement strand
CGTAAAAACGCGGGCATGGATGCAACGTCACGTTGCCCTCGCGGGTAGTACGTTTCCTATTTTACAACATAAAAACGCGGGCATGGATGCAACGTCACGTTGCCCTCGCGGGCAGTATGTTTCCCCATTTCACAACGTAAAAACGCGGGCATGGATGCAACGTCACGTTGCCCTCGCGGGTAGTACGTTTTCCCGTTTCACAACGTAAAAACGCGGGCATGGATGCAACGTCACGTTGCCCTCGCGGGTAGTACGTTTTCCCGTTTCACAACATAAAAACGCGGGCATGGATACAACGTCACGTTGCCCTCGCGGTAGTAACGGACGACCACAGGTCGCCCCTACAGCAAAATCCGACCTCGCAGAAACAAAATTATCCTATCGCTCTATGTTTAGTGCGGGCATAACAGCGGGGTTGCCCCGCTTAGATGTAGAAGTTGTTTTCTATTTCTGCCATTGTTAATATTAATGACTCATTATCATCTTTTGGCACTTTTACTAAATAATCAATTTGTCCTTTTGCACCTATAAATGCATATCCGTTTTCTAAATAATCTTGGGTGTTTTGCCCCGATGTAACTAAAATTCTTAGTAGCTCATAAGTGCTGTTTGCAACACTTTCTTCATACTTGTAGAAAACAAATTCACCTGTCACTGCATCTCTTTTTACTGTCACAACTCCTTGCCACCTTGTTGGAATTGTAAAAACAAATGAATTGCTTCGGCTGTAAAATGATGTGTACTTTTTAACTAATGAATAATATTTCTCAAATGAATACCAGCTTGTCACATAAAATTTCTCACCCTCATAACTATCCGAATAACCTTCAAAATAATTTGTTGAGGGGATTTCAATTATTCCGTCACCGTTGAAATCCATTGAATAATAACCGCTTTGCCTTACTGTTAACGGTATTAATTGGGTGGAAAATTCAAGGGTAGGGTTGTATAAAATTCCATTTACAGCAGAAATTACTTCTGTGGTTAAATTTCCATTTTCCCCTATAGAATCGGCAAAAACTGCACTTTCAGTCTGAGAAAATTTCCCTACCTCAAAATTAACATAGCTGGAAAAATTATATCGCATTTTTACTGAACTTTTTTGGAAAAAAGTAAGGTTTGCATCAGATATATATGTGTTTGCATAGGCTATCTTTTCTTCCTCATTATTTGAAACTGTAAAAATTGCGTTTGAACCTGTCCCTTCGAAATCAATAAGCTCTAAATAATTATAAGATGTGTTGAAAATTGTGTCCACAATATTATCGTGATAATTATAAATATATAAGTTTTTTACATTCTGATTAAGCCCTTGATAACCAATGAAAATAACCTTTTTCTCACCAACACTTGACACAATTGCTTTATCAATTCCTACACCCTCGCCACCAAGGTCGTAGACAGATTGCCACTCTCCGTCAATTTTATCTAGTATATTCACTCGCACTGTTCCCGCTTCGGGGGAAGATGCATTCTTTTGATAGAAAACAAGAGCTTCCTCACTGCTTTCATCGTCAATGTTTGCAATTAAAAATGCGGTGCTGTTTTCTGTGAAATTTGCATATTCAAGGGTAATATTACTCCCCGTATAAGAAATCATTGCGTTATAAATGAGAGATTGCTCACTATTTAATACTGGCGAAACTAACAAATTGTCCGTTAAAAAATTAAAGTCCGAACAACCCGAAAAAGTTAATAGTATAATTAAGAAAAATGGTATAAATCTTTTTTTCATTAAAATAACAATTCCTTTACTTAGAGTGGGTTAAGCTTGTTTTATAAATGATAAATATTTAACAAAACAAATATTTACATTCATAAGAAATTATACCACAAAACCTTTGATTTGTAAAAGGATTTTTTTGTTTTATTAAATTATTTTTATTTTTTTGAATTTTTGTCGGTTATATACTATTTATTTTGCAAAATATTGTTCAATTATGCAAAAACTGTATTTAATATAAAAAACTAATTGACAAGTGGAGCAATAAGAAATATAATTATATTATGAGCGAATATCTTTATGAAAAATAAACGTATTATTTTAAATGAAAATTTACGTAAGAATAGAAAGGAATGAGCTTTATATGCTTAAAAGAACGAAAATTATTTGTACTATTGGACCTTCTACTGATGACCCTGCGATTTTGAGAAACCTTATGCTTGAGGGAATGAATGTTGCACGTTTCAACTTCTCTCACGGGGACCACGAAACTCACAAGCAACGTTTTGACGCTATTTGTAAAATTAGGGAGGAGCTTGGACTTCCTGTTGCTACTCTACTTGACACAAAAGGTCCTGAAATTAGACTTGGAACTTTTGAAGATAATAAACCTGTTAAAATCGAAGACGGTAATATTTTTGTTCTTACTACTGAAGAAGTTGTTGGGACAAAAGATAAAGCTTCTATTTCCTTTAAAAACCTTCCTGGGGACATTAGCGTTGGAACTGCTATTTTAATCAATGACGGTGCTATTGAACTTAAAGCGGAAGAAATTACTGACACTGAAATCACTTGCCGTGTAATTCATGGCGGTATTGTTTCTAACAACAAGGGGATTAACGTTCCTGGCGTTTTACTTTCTATGCCTTATATTTCTGATAGAGATATGGCTGACTTACAATTTGGTGCGCAAACTGGTTTTGACTTTATTGCTGCTTCATTTGTTCGTTCTGCTACTGACGTTATTTACTTGAGAAACTTCACTAAGAGCCTTGGTTGGACTACACCTAAAATTATCGCTAAAATCGAAAACTGGGACGGCGTTAGAAATATCGACGAAATTATCGAAGTTGCTGACGGAATAATGGTTGCTCGTGGTGATATGGGTGTTGAAATTCCTTTTGAACTTATCCCTTCTATCCAAAAAGAAATTATTTCTAAGGGTTATAAAGCTGGTATTCCTGTTATCACTGCTACTCAAATGCTTGAGTCTATGATTTCTAACTTAAAGCCTACTCGTGCTGAAATTACTGACGTTGCTAATGCTATTTACGACGGTACTAGTGCTATTATGCTTTCTGGTGAAACTGCTGCTGGTAAATATCCTGTTGAAGTTATTAAGACTATGGCTTTAATCGCTAAAACTACTGAAGAAAAAATTCACTATAAAACTCGTTTCTTAAAACGTGACCTTGAAGAAAGCAGAGATATTTCTAATGCGATTTCTCACGCTACTGTTACTACTGCTCACGATTTAGGGGCAAGTGCTATTATCACTGTTACTAAGAGCGGTAATACTGCGAGAACTATTTCAAAATATCGTCCTGACACATTGATTATCAGTTGTACTCCAAACGAAACTGTTATGCGTCAACTTAACCTTTCTTGGGGCGTTTTCCCAGTTTTGGTTGAAGAAAAAACTAATACTGATGATTTATTTGACCATGCTATTGACACTGCAATTGAACATAATTACCTCAAAAAAGGTGATTTAGCTGTTATTACTGCTGGTGTTCCTCTTGGTGTTGTTGGACAAACTAACTTGTTGAAAGTTACTAAAGTAAAATAATTTTTGTTTTAGTAAAATATTGTGACGAAATTTTAATATAATAAAGAAGGGACGTTCTTTTTTTGAACGTCCCTTCTTTTTATGCTAATTTTTAATTAATACATCATTTGTAAAGTTAGATTATTAAGCTCACTTACATAAGTGCTTCTTGTATCATTATCAACATCGCTTGTAAATCCAAAAACATAGATATAAGAATGTGCATATGTGTCAAAGAATACTGCATTATAAGATACATCGCCCATTGTCCATTCTAGGGTGTATACATCGTGGTAGAAATCATAGGTCATATCCCTTGAAATAGTTAAGTTATCAAAGCTTTCGCCATCTGTTGCTAAATATACCATGTCATTTATTAGTTCTTCCATTAGTGCATCTTCTACAGGTGTAAGCTCATTAGCTTCATTTACATAAGAACGGAAAGGCGAGTTTACTGCTATTGATAGGCTAAAGATTTCTTCATTTTGAAAAGCGTGTACATACAAGTAACCGCCAAAATAGTTTGGTTGTACTTGATAAAAATTATCAGGAATATCATAGGTTTGGCTTACTAAAACAGGAATATTTGGATATATTTTTGCAAAGTTTAAACCGTCTGAATCAAAAACAAATTCTGATGCATTTACAAAAGTAAAGGTTTCCGCCACAGTTTCAGGGTCAATATACATTGAATACTCGGACGTTTCAGGGTTATAGGTCAAATATCCCTCACCTAAAATTTGCCCGTCGGACACTACATATGAGAAGTTTGCGTATTCGTCAATTATTATGTAGTTTCCAGCTTCGTCATAGTTTTCAAACCATGTTCCTACAGTTTGAACAAAGTATTCTGGGTTTGCTTCGTAAGTTAATTCGCCCGCATTTCCTGAATGATTATAGTAAAAAGCACTTCCTTGATATGCTATGTTTGCTGGAATTGAAAAATCTTCAAAGTAAATATCATATCCGCCCTCTGTTGAATAATAAACTTCCGAATAATCTAGGTTGTTTATTATTGTGTGATACAAACTATCCATCATAAACCATCTCATACTAATATGGTCATAAAAATGAAAGTCCTCTAAAAATTCTCTGTCGTCAATACCAGCTACTAAAGTGGAGTTAGATGCCCAGTCAATATAAACTGTATTGCCCGAAATCATTACATCTTCTAAGAAAAAGTCTAGCCCTGTTAGTTCGCTTAGTCCTTCTGTTAGTTTTTCTACAGTTAAATCCCCTGTATACGGCAAATCATATTCTTTTATTTGTTCTCCTGAAGGGTCAGCGTTTCCATCAGAAAAGTTGGCTTGCAAAATTGCAATTTCTTCTTCTTTTTCCTCTGTTTCAGTAGTACTTGCAGTTGTTGTTTCTTGAGGAGTTGTTTCTGTTGCTTCGCTACTTTCGCTTCCACAAGCTGAAAGCATTATTGCTAGGCTCAACAGGATTGATAGTAACGTAATTTTCTTCATTTTTTTAGTTTTCTTATTTTTCAAATTTTTCATTTAATTACCATTCCTTTCAAAATAATCTTCGTCATAATTTTTCATTAAATAAATAATTAATCTATTTAATGTTTTTATTATAATCGATTTTCGTGATAATTTTGAAAAGTTAAGGAATAGTGACAATTGGAGATTTATTTCTTAAAAAAGTTATTGAAATTAAATAAAATAAACTTTTAAAGAAATAATATTAAAACTCTTATGTTAAAATAGTACAAATTTCTAATAGAAAATGCTTGAAATATGAATATTTAAGTGATATAATAAAATGTAATAAAAAAATATAGAAGGGAGCCTTTATGAAAAAACGAGCAAACAACAAAGGTTTTACAATGGTTGAATTGATTATTGTAATTGCGATAATTGCTGTCTTGTCCGCAGTATTGGCACCGCAATATTTAAAATATGTTGAACGTACTAAAGAAGTAAGTGATATACAAATTGCTACTAATATTGTGAAAGCAGCGACTCTTGCTATTGCTGACCCTAGTAATAATATACCCGCTGGACATTATATTGAGATACTTTGGATTACGGGCGGTGAATCCGGAAGTTATGCTAAAAGTGGACAAATTATGATACGAATTCGCTCTTTAAGCAATACTAGAATTTCTGTATTCAATGAAGCGGGTGGAATTTATAACTTACCTCCTTTACCAGATTCTTTTGATTTAAAGCCTTACGCCACCACAATTATTAATATTTTAGGGGCGGAAAATCAAAGTATGCAGTATGGAATAGAACATATTGCTGATATGGACGATGGGAAATCTGAACTTGCGAATGATGGTAATCTTGCATTCCATATAAACACGACAACGGGCGAAGTTGCTTTAGCAAAGCTTACTACCGCTTCCAACAGTACGGCTATAGCAAATAAATGGGTTGAATTGGGACTTAATGTTATTCCTGCGCCTTAAAATTAATATAATAAAAGAGCTTTTCAGTATCAAATTTACTGAAAAGCTCTTTTTTATTTATTGTAATTGATTTTACATTGACAGTATAGTGTTGGTGTAGTATAATAAATCAATAAAGTAAAAATACTTATTCGTAGTAAAGAAAGAGGTATATATGAAAAAAAATTCTATTTTAATATGCATTTTGGTTAGTATTTTATTATTTACGGCTTGTACAAACAATGGGGAACAGGAGTTTACAGAAAGTACTACTGTAACAAATACTACTACTCAAAGGGAACAAGAAGATTTTGAGGAAAGTGAAGAAAGTTCAACTAATACCGAAGAAGTAATAGATTTATCACTTGTAAAAGTTGAGGAATTTCAAGATGTTAGAGGGTTTGCAGATGAGTGGAGAGAAGAAGAAGATTATATTTTTAATGCAAATGAATATATTAAAGAGGATATTTATACATACACATTCAATGAATTTACAATATTAGAGGGCAGTGAGGATATTATGTCTGAATTAATGGAGAAAGGCAAAAATCCAGGTCTTGGTATAAAAGATATTCATAGTCAAGGTATCACAGGTGAGGGGATTAACGTTGCTATAATTGATCAAAATATGCTATTAAATCACCCTGAATTTGATGGGAAGGTCGTTGCGTATTATGATACTGGCTGTGATTCTCCAGAGGGTACTGGGTCAATGCATGGTCCTGCTGTGGCTAGTCTTTTAGTTGGTGATAATATTGGGGTTGCACCTGATGCAAATCTTTATTACGCTGCTGCGCCTTCATGGCTTGGTGATAGTCAGTATTATGCAGATGCTTTGTATTGGATTATAGAAGAAAATAAAAAACTCCCTGAAGATGAAAAAATTAGGGTAGTTTCAGTTTCAGCTGCTCCTTCTGGAGAGGGTTCGCCTTTTACACTTAACAATGAAAGTTGGGACGAGGCTGTTTTAGCTGCTATTGAAGAAGGATTGCTTGTGTTAGATTGCCGAGATAATCCTGATACAGGTTTTATTGCTCCAGCTTATTTTGATTTAAGTGATAAAGAAAATCCTGAAGCTTGTTTTGGTGGCTTTCCTTCTAATGTGCATGAATATGGAATGCCAAAGTCAGTTATATCTGTTCCAACTTCTTTTAGGACAGTTGCTGAGGAATATAATGAGGGTTATCCGTCTTTTCAGTATACGGGGCAAGGTGGGCTTAGCTGGGGTATTCCTTATGCTGCGGGGGTATTGGCTTTAGGGTGGCAAATTAATCCCGATTTAACTAATGATGAAATTGTAGATTTGCTTTTTGAAACTCGTGCTGAAGGTGCTGATGGAAGCATGATTATAAACCCTAAATCATTTATTGAAGCAGTTCAAAATTCTATAATTTAATAATTTTTAGTAATTGAAACATATAAATAAAAAAGGCATTTTGGAGTAAAATCCAAAATGCCTTTTTATTTTAGGTTAAGTAAAATCTATACGGTGTGCACCGCTACCATTTCTGCCTATTGTCCCACCATTTTGCAAACACGCACAGTCGAAAAAAGCGGGAACAGAATTTGTTCGGTTAATCTCCGTCGCCACCGTCGTCACCGCCATCGTAGCCACCGTCATAGTCTTCGTTATCCCAGCCACCAAAATCATCGTCGTCATAACTCTCGTTATCAAAGTTACTATTTCGTCTTACATGGTCTTGGTCTAAATCACCTGGAAATAGAGTTAAATCATTATAGTACGCTACCTCACTTTCAGCTTGTAATTTATATTATATAAATACCTTTCACAAACCACTCGACTACTAATATCAAAATTATACCACTCAAAATTTAAAAATGCAAATGTAATAAATGTACAATTTATTTTTGAAACTCTTTCCGAAACAGGGAAAACTGTTGCTTCTCTCCCAAATTTATCATTATCAGACAGAATATAATGATAGTTAAGTAAAAAATTATATGTTTATTTTTTGTGATTGTAAGCCTTTGGATTCGCAACCCCAAAGGCGTTCTCATCCGCAGGCAAGGTCAAAAAAAATACTATTAAGTTCCTAGAG
>CAYJLB010000080.1:0-8146 GCA_964370845.1 uncultured Oscillospiraceae bacterium | reverse complement strand
AAAAGCTTCAACCGCACTTTTTTCTACTGCAAAGCCTTTTTTGTAGTTTTCAATAAATTTGTCAAAGCCAGTAACTCCGTCGCTGTTTGGCTTAATAATATTAGTTTCACTGCCTTTGAAAACATCTTCTTGCAAGAAATTTTCAAGGGATTTTTTATTGTTAATCAAGTAATTTGCAAGGACAGCAATTCCCCAAGCACCGCCCTCGCCAGCAGTTTCATTTATTGCAACAGGAACATTCAAAGCATCAGCCATTGCAATCTGTCCGCCCTCATCTTTGAAAAAACCACCATGTCCAAAGAGCAAATCTGCCTCAACTTTTTCTTCTTTTGTTAAAATATCCATACCAATTTTCAAAGTTGCAACAGCACTGTAAACTTGTGAACGCAAGAAGTTTGCAAGGGTGAAATTTGCCTTTGCATTGCGGACGAACAAAGGTGCACCGCTGTCAAATCCTGTTACAGGCTCGCCTGAAAGATAGTTGTAGGCTACTAAACCACCACAGTCATATTCGCCTTTCATTGCAGTTTCATAGAAAATTTGATAGAGTTTTTTCATTTCAAACTCTGCACCCAATAATTTTCCCATTTCGGAAAATATGTTCGCCCAAGCATTTATTTCGTTTGTACAGTTGTTACAATGTGCCATTGCTACAGGATAACCGTTTGGTGTTGTCACCATATCAATTTCCTCATAGGCTTTTGACAATGCTTTTTCTAAAACAATCATTGAAAAAATTGACGTTCCAGCGGAAATGTTTCCAGTTTTAACTTTAACGCTATTAGTGGCAACCATTCCTGTGCCAGCATCACCTTCCGGAGGGCAAAGTGGAATTCCGCTCTTTAAATTTCCTGTTGGATCAAGGAGTAACGCACCTTTTTCTGTTAAAGTTCCAGCATTTTCCCCTGACTTTAGCACTTTTGGAAAGATATTTTTTAATGAAAAGTTATGTCTTTTTTCTTTTAGAATTTCATTGAAAATCCCACTCATTTTTTCATCAAAGTCACAAATTTCGCTGTCAATGGGAAACATTCCCGAAGCATCACCTACACCTAAAACCTTTTCTCCAGTCAATAAATAGTGAACATATCCAGAAAGTGTAGTCATAAAGGCTACTTTTTTTGTATGTTCTTCATTATTTAAAATTGCTTGATACAAATGGGAAATGCTCCAACGTTGAGGGATATTAAAGGAGAATTTTTCTGACAATATTCTTGCCGCTTCTCCAGTAGTTGTGTTCCTCCACGTTCTAAAGGGAGTTAGCAAATTGTCATTTTTATCAAAAGCTAAATACCCGTGCATCATAGCTGAAAAGCCTATTGCTCCTAGATTTGTTAGAGTTAAGTCATATTTTTCTTTCATTTCATTTGCAATTTTTTTATACACTTCTTGAACTCCGAAAATTACATCTTTTAAGTCATATGTCCAAAATCCATTTTCCAATTTATTTTCCCAGTCAAAGGATTTTGAGCACACTACTTCATATTTTTCGTTGATTAAAACCCCTTTTATTCGGGTTGAACCTAGTTCTATTCCTAAGGTTAGTTTTTCTTGTTGCATATTTTTCAGTCCTTTCATTATTTAGAAAAAATGTAGGGGACGGTGAACATCCCCTACAAAATTTGACCTCGCAGTAGCTACTTCTCCCACATCACATTGTATAGTGCGGGTATGGAGGCAACGTCACGTTGCTTATCTATAATACAAGGAATTTAATCTTAAATCCTTTTTAAATTGGCTAATGTTTGTGTTTTCGTCAATGAATACAGCTTCAATTCCCATAGCATCTGCCCAGTCGCCAATTTGCTCTGCTGTTAAGTCATAAGAGAAAGCGGTGTGATGTGCTCCACCCGCTAAAATCCAAGCTGCAGCACCCACTTTTAGGTTAGGACGTGGAGTCCAAAATGCTGTTGCAACTGGCAATTTTGGCATTTCTTTTTCAACTTTTTTACAGTCAACAGTATTAATAATAAGTCTAAATCTATTTCCCATATCAATTAGCGAAGTAGCAACACCTACACCTGTTTTTGAGGTAAATACTAAACGTGCAGGGTCTTCTCTTTCCCCCATTGAAAGGGGTTTAACCTTAATTCCAATGTCGCCATCTGCAACTGTTGGGCAAACTTCAAGCATATGAGATTGCAAAATTCCTTCTTTTCCTTTTGTAAAGTTATATGTGTAATCCTCCATAAAAGAAGTTCCTTTAGGATTTTTTATGTCACCAGTCATAACTTTCATCAATCTCACCATTGCGGCAGTTTTCCAGTCACCCTCACCGCCAAATCCGTATCCTTTTTCCATTAATCTTTGAATAGCAAGACCAGGAAGCTGTTGTAATGAGCCCAAATCACCAAAATGAGTTACTATTGCGTGATAATCTCTTTCTTTAAGGAATTTTTCAAAACCAATTTCAATTCCAGCTTGAACTGCAACGTGTTTTTTGAATTCAGTTTCATCTCTGCCCTCTAAAATTAGTTTGTATTTTGAGTAATATTCCTCTAATAATGTGTCAATTTCGCCTTTTGAAACATTTTCAACATATTTTGCAATTTCGTTTATTGGATAGGTGTCAACTTGCCAGCCAAATTTAATTTGTGCCTCAACTTTATCACCTTCAGTAACTGCAACATTTCTCATATTGTCGGCAACACGCATAACTTTGATATTTTTGCTTTCTTTAATACCAATAGCAGTTCTCATCCAAGAAGCAATTTCTTTTTGAACGTCAATATCTTCCCAATATCCAACGATAACTTTTCTTTCAATACCCATTCTTGTCACAATATGACCGTATTCTCTGCCACCGTGAGCGGATTGGTTTTCATTCATAAAATCCATATCAATTTCATCATAAGGAATTTCTTCATTAAATTGAGTGTGGAAGTGTAAAAGTGGCTTTTTGTTCTCTTGCAATCCACTTATCCAAGATTTAGCAGGGGAGAAAGTGTGCATCCAAGTGATAACGCCAGCACAATTCTCGTCGGAATTAGCTTCTTTAAACATATTAAAAATTGTTTCACTTGTTAGCATTGTTGGTTTAAGAACCACTTCAAAGGGTAAATTTCCACTTTTATTAAGTTCTTTTACAATAATCTCCGAATGCCTTGCCACTTTTTCTAGGCAAGCTTTTCCGTATAGGTCTTGTGAGCCGGTTACGAAGTAAAATTGTTTCATTTTACTGTCCCTTCCTTTCTTAACTTCTAAAGCAAACCGCACGTATTCATTTATAAGTGCGGTCATTATGTTTAATTGTTTTGCAATTTAACTACTTAGATAGAGCAATTGCAATTTTTGCAGCTACTGCAGCATTATTAAAAACAAGTGCTTTATTTGCAACAACACTCTTCCCTTCAGTTATATGAAGCATTTTTTCAAGTAAAAACGGTGTTGTTGCTTTACCAACAATTTTTTGTTCATTTGCCTCTTGTAAAGCTATCTCGATTTTTTCAGCAACATATTCATAATCAAGTTTTGATTCTTCAGGAATAGGATTTGTTACAAGTACCCCACCTTTTAATTCAAGTTCATTTTTTACTTTCAAGAACTCTGCAATTTCCTCTGGAGTATCCATTCTGTAATCTACTTTATATCCACCGGTTGTACGAGTATAAAAACCAGGGAAATCAGTAGTTTTATAACCTAATACAGGTACACCAAAAGTTTCTAAATATTCAAGTGTCAATGGAATATCCAAAATAGATTTTGCTCCAGCACAAACCACAGCAACTGGCGTTTGTGCCAATTCTTGCAAGTCAGCACTTATGTCAAAAGTTTCTTGTGCTCCACGGTGAACTCCACCTATACCGCCTGTGCAAAACACTGGAATTTTTGCCATTGCTGCAAACATCATTGTTGTCGCTACAGTAGTAGCACCATTTCCTTTTGCCGCAATTACAGCTGCCACATCACGTCTACTACATTTTGTAATTGAACGATTTTGTGCTAAATATGTAATTTGTGCCTCGCTTAAACCAACACATATTTTACCGTCTAAAATAGCAATTGTTGCAGGAACTGCTCCTGCGTCACGGATAATTTTTTCACAATTCATTGCACATTCAAAATTTTCAGGCCAATTAAATCCATGAGATATTATTGTAGACTCAAGAGCTACTACTGGCTTTCCATTATCTAACGCCTCTTTTACCTCTGGGGATATTTCTAAGTATTTTTCAAATTTGTTCATTTTCTTGTTCTCCTTTTTAAATATTGTTTTTAATATGCACCTTGCATACGCCAAGTGTTTTCACGAGCAGACATCATAGCCGCTACTAGTTTTGTTGTAAGTTCTGTTTTTATTTCAGAATAATCTTTATTATTCCATAAATTTTTTTGCTCATTTGGGTCTTTTTTACGATTAAATAACATCCCAGTATCACCGTCAATTCTCACACTTATTTTCCATTCTTTGGTAATTAAGGTGTTGGTGTTGTGGTGCTCACATAAAATAGACTCGTGACCATTTGCAATTTCACCCTTTAAAAGAGGCAACATACTTTCGCCTTGTACTTGAGGAGGTATATCCACCCCTGCTAAATCTAAAATTGTTGGCATTAAATCTAAAGTTTGTGTGAGTGATAATATTTCACACGCTTTAAAGTGAGATTTTGAATAAAATATAAAAGGAGTGTGAAGCAATTCATCAAAGTGATACGCTCCTTTATAAAGCATATTATGCTCACCCAACATTTCACCGTGGTCGGTTGTAAAAATGAAAATGGTATTATCTTCAAACCCTTTCTCTTTAACTGCTTTGATAATTCTTCCAATTTGATCATCTATAAAGGTAATTTTTGCATAAGCAATTTTACGGATTTGTTCCCATTCTTCTTCACTATAACTTGAATAATTGGAAGATTTATATTGATTATATACTTCTTTTGCAACATCTTCTTTATTTAAAAATGGTGTTTTTCTTTGTTCTAGCTTAACATCTTTATAAAGTTCATAGTATTCTCTTAAAGCACAAAACGGGTGATGTGGGTCTGGGAAAGAACAAACGGTAAAAAATGGCTTGTCATCTTGTTGATTAATATAGTCAATTGTTTTATCTGCAATCCAATAAGTTTGCATTGCTTCTTTTGGAGCATCTAAAATCCAACCATCTGCGACGTTATTTATTTGCATATTTACAGGATTGTGTTGATTTAAAACTATATCTGCATATTGTGGGAATTTATCTTTTACATATCGTTCGTATGGACCGTGAAATCCCTCCGCTGTTAATCTTACCGTTTCAAATCCAAAATAAGAACTTTCAGAGTCAAATTCACACTTATTCCCTTCAATTGGATTCATACTAATACATTCATTTCTAAAGTGCAATTTTCCAAAAGCTGAAGTATTATAACCAGCCATTTTTAAAGTATAAGGCAAGGTTATTTCATCATCTCTCATTGGTATTCCATTTCTTGTCATACCACAAGCACTTGGATATTTTCCTGTAAAAATAGAAATTCTCGACGGCATGCATACAGGACTTTGAATATAATTGTTTTTTAATATTATACCATTTTCCGCCAAAAAATCAATATTTGGCATAATAACATCTTTGTTTCCATAACAATTTGCCATATGTGTACCCATCTGGTCAGCCATAATCAGAACAATATTAGGTTTATTTGTCATATAACCATTCCTTTCTACCAAATTTGATTTTTCCAAGGTTTAATTGGCATAGTTTCTGGTGATTTTAAGATGTAGTTTATCCATAGATTTTCTTCATTAGGAATTTTTTCTCCGCTTAACTCAACTAATTCACGATACGCACTTGCTGAGATAGTTTTATTTTCCTCTGAAAGTAATTTTGCAAGCATTACATATGCTTTTTTTGAACCACAACGTGCCATAGCTCTAATTACATATAAATAAAGGTATTTATATCTTTCAAAATGTACTGGATAACTTATATCTTCAGTAGATATATCGTGATTAAAGTAAGGCAATTCCAAAAGTTGCTCTAAATATTTAATCCAATTCGGATTGCCTGAATTTTCTATTATCATCGCTAAACTTTCAACATAGTGATACCGTCCAACTATTACGTTCATTAGTGAACTTTTGGTTTCTACCAATTTTTGAGTGATTGCAGATAATACTTCTTCTATTCTTTCATTATCAGTACGACAAAGTGTCCAAATTACATTTACAAGTTCAGGACAAATTCCGTGGTCAGGTGGAACAGATTGATATAATCGAGCAGGACCTTGTCTTTCAGTCAATCCTTTGTTTTTTATAGTATCTAATATGTAATTACAGATAAAGTCAAGCCCATCTTCATAACCATGCCATAAAAGCAACCGCGCACATAATAATTTTTTATCATCTTCATTTTCAATTTTCATTCTTGAAAGAAGTGGATTATAAACTTCTTGTGGCAAAGCTGTCATAACAAGATAAATATCTTTTGGTGATGAACAAAATTCAAGTTGATTCATTGTGAACCAGCTTAAAGCATTTTCATTAATAGCATTATTTACTATTTTAACATAATCAATACTATTAGAAGTTTTTGTATCTACTGCCCCATAACCTTCTTCTTTTAGTTTAACATATAATTGCTCAAAATTAATTTTAGTAAGTGTTGTAGCTTGCCTTAATACCTCGCTTGCAATATGAGAAGCCACTGCTCCAAGATTTTGCATATCTCTTTGCATTCTTATAGGAAAAAGAGCGTCATGGGAAGCTGAAATAGAGCGACCGCTTATAATTAAGTTATCAAACTTTTTACTTACTAAAGCGGATAATGGAATATGACACATTATATTTGCAGGTAAAAGTCCAAACCAAACTGCATCTGCTGTGACACGCCCTTTCGCATCATAATTGCTCATACAAGTGTATACCGTATCATCATATTTTTTATATTGCAACAAATCTTTTAATGTTATAGTATAACGCCCTTCTATATGACGCGATTCTCGAAGTCCTATAAAATCAGCATAATCATATACATTGTTGAAAAATGTCTTTGCACGAATTGCACTTGAAGTAAAATCAAATGGGTCATCAATATTTATAGAACTCGTAAAAGCATTAAATGAAATTCCAGCTTTTTTAAAAGGAGTTACAGTGTACCACATTCCAATTAAATCTCTTTTCGTGCCATAAATATAATCGCATCCTGCCCGCACAGCAAGGTCTCCGTCCCCAGTTGCATTTATAATTACATTTGTTTCAAATAAAACTATTCCAAAAGGAGTTGCAACCACAACAGAATTTATTGAATTTTCTACATTTATTGTGCCAATTACGACGGACTCAAACCAAATATGATTTTTACACTCGGACAAAAAACTGTTAAGAGCGTGAACTTTCATCTCTATATTCCAATATTCTGTGGGTTCATTTATATACCAGTGATTTAAATCGTTATAGTCGATAGGTTCATCAGGATTTTGTGAATATACAGCATCTTTATCCCAAACATAGCGTTTTTTAGGTACAAGACATTTTTTTTCAAGGTTAAATACTTTTTCATCTATCATTTCACACATTCCTGTTTTACCACCATGCCAATGTGCAAAAATCCCACCTAAAGTCCCAACTCCTCCTAATCTATTATTTGCTTCAATTAGTGTAAAGTTATTGTTGTCTTTAGCTGCCGCAATAGCCGCAGCTGAACCTGAAGTCCCTCCACCTGCTATAAAAATTTGCGGTTTGTAAACATTTTTAACATCTAAATTTTCTAAATTTAGCGTTGGTAATGTTGTTTCTTCTGCAAATTTATTTTCGCTTGTTATTGCTAAATTTGAATTAACAATATCACTTTCGCAAATATCAAACTGTGGATAATATAAGGAAAATATTGTCCCCTTTATAATCTCAGGAAGTATTTTTTCTACTTTCCCAGCTTGTTCTTCAAGATTTTTTTCAGTTCTTGTTCTAACCCCTAAAGAGGAAATTCCCGGAACTGCATCTTTAAAGTCAGGAATGTTATTTATTAAATCTTTTATAATATCAAATATAAGAGTTTCAATATACAAATTATAATTGCTTGAAATTAAATTAGGATGTTGATTTTGAAGTTCAGGTAATTTGCAACTAATTTCTAAATACACCGTATCTTGGTAAGTTGAAGGGAATATTTTAATTCCTTCAACTAAAGGATTATCCGATAATTCAATTTGCCTTATATTTGTATTTT
>CAYJLB010000079.1:1771-8195 GCA_964370845.1 uncultured Oscillospiraceae bacterium | reverse complement strand
CGATAATCAAAATTCACCTTTTGATACCTTATTCTTGTCAAAACTTCCTAATATAGAAAATACAGTAAAATCATTGAATACGCTTAAAAATTCAGTTGCAAAAGCTTTTATTTCTAATCTTTCCTCTTTGAAAATTCTTACAAATGAAAGTATTTCAAATGCTCTTTCGACCGCTGCATACGAACAAACTAACATTATTAATGATTTTTATTATAACAATGTTTACAGCAAATTGCAAAGTGATTTCGAAGATATATTTAATATTATAAGAAAAGATTATGAAATCCCATTAAAAAATTGTATTAGCGACCTTGGGATATCAGCTGATTTTGTTTCATTGAATTTAGAAGATCAAAAAAAATTAGCTTACCAAAATTTAAGTAATTTAGCATTTAAATGGATAAACTCTCCTATTCCAAATGTTCAAAATTTAACAAATTATAATGTAATTGACAATGTTTTAAATAGTCTAGATACCTCGATTTCGGCAATGATAAATGAAATTATTAACATTGTTGATGAAACAAAATCTTCTCTTAGCATAAATTTCACCAATAATTTTAATGATCTAAAAAATAATTCTTTATCTAGTTTAAACGAGCTTAAATCCACTATTGAAGGAAAGATCAATGCGAACAAAAGTAATTATGAGTTATTTCTTAATATGGTTTTAAATATAACTTCAACCATAGATGAAATAGAAAATGCAGAATATTAAATTACAAACACGTCTAAAAACAAAGGAGGATTTTTATGAAACAATGCAAAGTATGTGGCGAAACTTTACAATCGGATCAATTTTTTTGTAGCAAATGCGGAACAAGATTTGAAGGGAATGTTGATAGTAATAGTAACAAGAGTGTTAACAATAATTATATTGAAGAAACGCTGTATTTAAATCAAAAAGTGCTTTGTTGCGGAAATCCACGCTCATTTCCGACCCCTTTAACTATAACAAATAAAGTGGTGAAATTTAAGGCTGGTTTTGCAGGACTATCCGAAAAGATTATTCCAATGCAAGAAATCACAAGGGTTGAATTTACATCTCAAAAAGTTTTAGTCGGTAAAAAACAAGACGGTGTAAAAATATTTGAGAGAATAAAAGGAACTGATAATTTAACTACGTATACATTTTTAATCGGAAAAGATAAAGCAGATGAAGCTAATTTTATTATAAACACAATAAATCAATATATCAATTAATATTTTATCAAAAAACTCTTGGAGGTCAAAACTATGAATAATGCTGAATTTGGAAATTTTACTACCTATAAACAAATGGTGATGGATTTATCAACTGATTTAACTACTCTTCAAAATTATAGTTTAAAGCTTAAACTTGACGGAAATGTTGAGTCAATTGAAAAAGCATTAAAAAAATTAAAAGAAGAACATTTTGACATTGCGATAATAGGTGAATTTAAACGAGGAAAAAGTACATTAATCAATGCCTTACTCGGAAAAAGTGTGTTGCCAATGGACGTTCTTCCTACAACTGCGACCCTTAACAGAATTACATATGATATTGAAAAATATGTCCATATAAAATTTAAAGATGAGCGACAAGAAAAAGTTGATATCGACCAACTTAATTCTTATGTAACAAAACTCACCGATGAATCAGAACAAATGTCAAAAACTGTTGCCGAGGCGATAGTTCACTATCCAGTTGGATTTTGTAAAAATAATATTGATATTATTGACACTCCTGGGCTTAATGATGATGAAAATATGACTGCTGTTACTATGTCTATTGTTCCACAAATTGATGCGGCGCTTATGGTGATTATGGCACAATCTCCATTTTCAGAATCAGAAAGAGAGTTTTTAGAAAGCAAAATTATCACAAGTGATTTAGGGCGTGTAATGTTTGTTGTAACAGGGATAGATTTACTTGATGAAGATGATGTAGACCGTGTTTTAAACAATATTTCAACAAGAATTGAACAACACGTTCTTAAAAAAGCTGCTAAAACTTTTGGGGAAGAATCTGAAGAGTTTAAAGTATATAAAAGAAAACTTGGAAAAATCAAAGTCTACGGTCTTTCAGCAAAACAAGCTTTAAAAGCTAAAATAAAAGATGATAATGAATTGCTTGAACGCTCTTGTTTCCCTACTTTTGAAAAAGAATTAGAAAGATTTTTAACAGAGGATAGAGGTGCGATTATGTTAAGTGCACCAACTTCAAGAATTCTTAGCTCATCTATTGAAATTTTAAAAGCAATTGAATTGCGTCAAAATGCTTTAAATATGGAAGCTAGTGAATTTAATGCAAAATATAATGAAGCTTTTAAAGAAATAGAAAATATTCGCTTAAAAAGAAAAGAAGAATTGAACATAATTAATTCTTCAGCACAAAAAGTTTATGATGAATTAATTCCAATCATTGAATCTTATTGGCCTAGTTTAGAAAAAGCGGCTCAGGAAGTTGTTATGGAAACTTACATTGCGGCTACTGACATCAAAGGAACTTCAGCGGAATCAACAAATGAAATGTTGTCAAAAAAGGTAAGCAAGGCTATCACTATGCGTGCACAATTAATTACAGAGCAAATTCAAGACAAAATTAACAACTCTCTTGAAAATGAAGCTGAACGTTTGGCTGATTTTGAAAGTTATTTTTTTAAAGCAACTGAAAAAATTCAAAATTTATTCGTAAGTGGAAATTCAAAATCTGTTAGCGGTGCTGATCTTACGATTGCGACAATAGGAAATTATTTCTTCGGTCTTGGAAGTGTTTATTCTGGATATAAACAAGCAGGTTGGAAAGGTGCTTTATTAGGTGGAGCGACTGGATTTGCGGCGACTATGGGTTCAGCATACGGACTTGGATTGCTTGTCGGAGCAATCGCTGTTCCTATCACTTTGCCTGTTGTTATAGTGGTGGGAATTGGTGCAGCTTTAGTTGGAACTTTTACAGGGAAATGGGCTTTGAGTAAAGCTTTTTCTCAAGATAAAATTGATAAATATAAAAAGTCATTTTCCGAAGCTATTTCTTCAGAGTTAATAAAAATGAAAGCAGAAAGCAATTTTTCTTATACAGTAAGAGAGCAAGTTCAAACTGCATTTGATGCTTTAAAACAAAAAATTAATGAAGAAACTGAAGGGATTTTAAATGATACTCAAAATCAGTTGACTCAACTTAAAGTAGAGCATTCACAAACCTCAACTATGAGTGAACAAGAAAAATCTGAGTTAAATAACATTGTGAGCGGACTTGATGAAATATGTAAACGAGCAAACGCTGTAAATGATAGAATTTCAATGGTTATTGAAGGTAAATAGAGTGGTTGTAATCACTTTTTATGGATTTTTTACTATCTTAAAATTCTCATTATAAAAAAGGGAGTGTTGCATTTATGATAAAAATCAACCCAACACAAGATATTGATATTAGTTTTAATAATTATATTTTAAATCGTCAAAAAAAATATGCTAATCACTTAGAAAATGGAATTCCTGATTATTCTTTTGCATTAGATCATATAGCAAGACAAAAAATCAATGCAACTCCTGGTGTTTACCGCTTTTTTAAAGCTTTGACAAACACTATTGTCCCTCGTGCACGACAAGAAATTAATATGACTGGACTTAAAGTTAGTTCTATGCAATATTCGCACATATATGATATGGCAGTCGAATGTGCGGACAGATTAGGGATTGGAATTCCAACCGTTTACATAAAACCTGAAATATCAATTTTAAATGCTTATACTTATGCAATCGAAGATGAGGACCCAATAATTATAATTAATTCTTCACTTATTGAACGTTTTACTGAAGGAGAATTAAAGGCGGTTATAGGTCACGAATGCGGTCATATACATAATAATCACGGAATTTATAATATCGCAGCTGAAACTATAATTAATCAAGGCCTTGGAAATATCCCTATTGTTTCACAAATTTTATCATTACTTTCTTATCCCCTTCAACTTATGATTTTAAGTTGGAGCCGTGCCGCTGAAATAACTTGCGACAGAGCAGGAATGATTTGTTCAGATGACCCAATGGATGAAGTGACATCACATATAAAATTTTTGCATGGTGGAATGCTTGATGCACAAGAAGCAAGTATTGAGCAAGCATTAAAGCAATATGATTCTTTGAGAAAAACACCTGTTAGATTTTTAGAACTCGCTAGCACTCACCCAACCTCACACCGCAGAGCACTCGCCGCACTAGAATTTAAAAATAGTGAGCTTTTATATAAATGGCGTCCTGAATGGAAAAATCCTGATATGGATTTATTAAATAAACAAGAGCTTGATATGAGATGCCAAAAATATGTTGGTGTCGTAAAAAGCGAGGTGAGATAATGGACGAACGTGTTATGACGAATACTGATGGATTTTCAGTTGATATTGAAAATGTCATTAATGAAATCAGACAAATAAGAAGTGATAAAACTTTTAAAGCCATTATGGGCGATGAAATTAAGAAAATAAAAGAATGGGAAATATTGTTACAATCGAGGATAAATGAGCCTTTTAATATAGTTGTTATTGGCGATTTTAAAAGAGGGAAATCAACTTTTATCAATGCACTTCTTGGGAAATACACAGTGCCAACAAATGCTTTGTCAGAAACGGTAACAATAAACAAAATAAAATATGGTGAAAATAATAAAGCATTTGCTAAACTTAAAAATGGAAAAGTTGCAAAAATTAATCTTGAGGAGCTAAACCGAAATAAATTAGAAGAAATAATAAGAGAATTGCCTTCTGAGATTGAATATATTGAAATAGAGTCGGATAACCCTTTATTAAAAGATATTTCCATAACCGACACCCCTGGAATTGGCGATATTTTTATGAAATTTGATGAACAAGTTGCAAAATATTTGCTTTTTGCTGATGCGATTATATATGTAGTTTCAGCAAGGTCCCCAATTTCAATGACTGAAAAGCAATTTTTGTTTACAGCGGCTTTGCCACAAAATTTTTCCCGCTTTTTTGTAGTTTTAAATATGATTGATACAATTGAAGAAATAGAAGATATTGAAAAACTAATTAAAAGAACTCAAGAAGCCATTATTGACATCGATTTAAATGCTAGTGTTTATCCTGTCAGTGCTCTTGATGAATATTGCCGAATTTCAGAAAATAAACGCCCTTCTTTAGAGATTAAAGATTATTTAGAAGAAAAATTTGAATATCTTCGCTCCTCATTAAATAATGACATAATTCTCCAAAAAGATGTTATAAGAACTTATAGAATTGCAAACACAGCAAATTTTATGATTAAAGAAATCCTTGATTTAATAGGGATTATGAATAAAGTTTTATCTTCAAGCACCAGTGAATTTGAAAATATTGAAAAACAGTATAGCAAAGGGAATATTGACCTCATAAATAATATTGAAAAAGAAATTTCTTATATAAATCTTGAAATAGACGAAATGGAAAATGAAGCTCGTGAGTGGATGTATAGTTTCTTGAAAAAATTAAAAGGAGAGATTGCAAGCCTTCAAAATAATGTTTCCGCAAATGTTTTACAAAAGCATTTTCAATTTTTTATGTTAGAAAAAATTAAGGCTGCAATTATCGCTTGTGTTACCGAACACAAAAAACAGTTAACTGAAACAATGAAAGAAACCGCGAAAAAAATCTTAAATATATCCTCCCCTTCTGTTGGAAGTTTTCAAAGTAAAATTGCCGATAATATTGTCGATATAAGCTGGACAGGTGCTGATACAGCAGTTTTTGCTACCGAAGTTATTATGACAAATTTATTAAATCTTGGTGCAATTTCTTTAATAGGAAAGACGATTGCTGGGTTTTTTAGACAAAAACAACTCGGTAATAAACAAAAGGATTTTTTAGAACCATTACTTGCTAACTTTAGCAATATTGAAGATGAAATTCAAAATGAGTTAAAAAACATTTATAAGGGTATGCAAAAAAATACGGAAATTTCTTTGCGTAATTTTTATGAGGACCAACTAGATAAATCTTCAAATGCTATAAATCAAGCAAAAATTCTTTTAGAAGAAAATAAAATTAAATCAGAAGATGCAATTAACTATTTAAATGAAACAGTAAATGAATTAACTGACCTAAGCAAAGTTTTAGAAAAATATTATGACGTTTATTACGAGTAAAATTGGTAAATAGAAAAAGGTGAAAGAGTATGACTTGTAATTCTTGTGGAATAAAATTAAACGAAGGCGTTTTATTTTGTCCTAGTTGCGGTAATAATGTAAGAAAATCATTGGATACAAATAAAAAAATCGAGGATTTAGAAAAACAAATAGTTTCTAAAAATCAAACTATTTCTAACTTGAATAAAAGCAAAACAAAGATAAGATTATTATTAATTCTATTTGCTATTATAGCAGTGATTTCATTGCTATATTCGATGAGTTGTAATTCTTCTATTTCTCATTATAGAAGTCAAGTGACAGGTTTAAGAACAGAAGTGC
>CAYJLB010000079.1:0-1761 GCA_964370845.1 uncultured Oscillospiraceae bacterium | reverse complement strand
AAAGTCAAGAAAATAGCTATAAAAAACAAATCAATTTTTTTGATGAATATTCAGGAATTATTCCTAATGACGGAAGCGATTTGTATCATAAATACACTTGTCCTGATGTAGATTTTAATAATTCTTCATTTTGGATATACAATATTGGGCAAATGGACGAAAATGGATTTTCTCCTTGTCCTGTATGTTATGATTAATAATTACTTATAAAATAAATTGAAAGAAGGGGTTATATGAAATTTTGTACAAAATGTGGAAATCAAATTAGTGATGATAATTATTTTTGCGATAAATGCGGAAATAGAGTTGAACAACAAACAGATAAGCAACTACATCCAGTTGTAAAAAAGATAATGATAAAGTCTATAGAATTGTTTATTTAGTTTTTCTTTTTATATCAATAACGTTTTTTATTTTCGCAGGGCTAAGCACTACTATCGGTCACTATAATGCATATACAGATTATGGATATATAATGTCTATATTTAGCATACTATCAGGTATAATATCAATTATTCCAGCTGTTAAAATTAAGCATTTTTCAAAATATATTTTTATTCTTTTAAGCTCTGCGATAATATTTTATATGGGTTTTATATTTATGGAATATATGGGATAATTACTAAAATTAATGTTTATAAAAAAACAATTTTTTGTAGCAGGTAAATCATCTGATTATGAGTCGTTTTCTTCCATTAGTAAAACTTTTTTCCTTCCTTTGCAAGACTAACTTAACATTATAAAGACTTCCAATTTGAATAAAATCACTGGAAGTCTTTTTTGTTGGCTTATAATAAATATAATTTTTTTATTTGTTCTATTAACAATTCAATTTTTAAAGTTCCGTCTAACATTATATGTTTGGATAAAATCTTTTTTTGCCACTCATCGTGAAAAAGTTTACTTCGCATACTCACATCACCTAAGTCATATTTTGCAGCCCAAGATAAAAACTCTCTATGATTGTCAAACATATCACCACCAGGTGTTATTCTATCGCCAAATTTTTTATATTCTCGTTGCTTTAGTCTTTCAATCCTTATATCAGTAGGAGTATTTAACCTAATTACCAAGTCAAAAGATGGAATTAATTCATCACCCCAATCACATAAACTACCACTTATTACAATTTTATTTGAATTGATTATATCCTTTTTCATTAGTTCAATTCTTTCATTTTGAGGTCTTCTTTTTGAAAAAGGCGGGTCGGTATGTATCCAAAAATAATCGTCAGAATCTAACATTTTATAATTATATTCTTTACTTATCGCTTTTGCTAAAGTAGTTGTTCCTGAGCCTGAAGCACCATAAATATGAATAATTGACATCGCGATTTTCTCCTCCTGTTAAACTAAATTTCAAAGCTATAACTTTCATTTATTTATCCATTGAATAAATGCTGTTTTATCGTTAGAATTATATCCATTTTTTCGATAAAACTCTACTGTGCTGTCATTTTTGCTTCCAGTTAACAACATTATTTTATAACAATCATTTGAAACTGCAATATCTTTTGCAAAGTTTAATATCTTTGAAGCATATCCTTTATTTCTATGCATTTCATCAGTTATAACATTTTCAATCAAAGCATAGGGTCTTTGATTTCGAGTTAAATTCGGCACAATTATCAAAACACAGGAAGAAATTATTTTATCGTCCTTAAAGCCAACAATAATATGATGATTTTTGTCAGAAATTATTTCCTCCCACAAATTTTCAATATCATCATTAATTTTTGGCATTGGATTATCGTGTAATTGC
>CAYJLB010000078.1:0-8355 GCA_964370845.1 uncultured Oscillospiraceae bacterium | reverse complement strand
AAAAATTGGGTGAAAAAAGACATATGAACTTTAGTTCTATTAAAACATCCAGAAAGGAATGGTCATAATTATGGGCGAATATGATTTAAAAGGGAAAATTTGTGTTGTTGCGGGAGCTTCGTCGGGGATTGGACGAGAAATTTCCCTAGAGCTTGGAAGATGCGGTGCTACTGTGGTTTGTGCTGCTAGACGAAAAGAAAATCTTGCTGAAACTGTTGAGAAAATCAACGCTGAGGGCGGAGTTGCACAAGCTTATGCTTGCGACTTTTTGAATCCAGAAAAAGTCGAAGAACTTGCTTCTTACAGCAAAAATAAATACGGGCAAATCGACCTTTGGGTCAACGGAATTGGCGTAAACAACGTTATGGGTACAACTTGGGACATTTCTTTTGACGAGTGGTTTAGCGACGTTGACGGAAATTTGAGAACTTGTTACATTGGGACAAAATGCGCCATAAACGCAATGAAAGACCAAGGTTTTGGGCGAATTATCAATATGTCGGGCGGGGGAGTTGTTAAGCCTGAAATTTATAACAGTGCTTATGCTTGCGCAAAAACTGCCCTTGTTAGGTTCACTGAATGCGTTTCTTTGGAGCTTAAAGCGGAGAATATTCCTATCAAAATCTTTGCTTTTGGCCCTGGTTTAGTGGTCACAGAGCGTACAATTGAGCTAGTTGAAAAAGATGAAACCTTGAAATTTATGCCAGGAATTATCGACCAAATTAGAAATAACACTGCCACGCCGATTTCTGTGCCAGCGAAATACATCGCTTTCATCGCAACGGGGGCAGTGGACAAGCTTGAGGGTTGTTTGCTTGCATCTCATATGAACAAGGAAAATTTGGTTGAAAACATGGATAAAATTGTTGAAAATGGTTTGCATAAAATTCATGTCAAGGGATAAAAAATGGCTTAAATACAAAAGAAAATAGGGGAGGGATTTTAAAATTTTACATATTATTCGAGGCGGTGCTTACAAGGACAGAACTGCTCATATTATCGAAAAAATTCGTCAATCATTGGCTGAAAATAAGGAAATTTACCTCATAATTCCCGACCAATTTTCATATGAATATGACAAAAAATTATATAAAGAGCTAGGAAGTTCCCTGTTCAACAAGCTTTTTATCCTCAGTTTTTCAAAAATTGCGAAAAAGATTATTAGGGAGCTTGGAGGTGAGGAAGGGGAGTACGCAAACGATGTGACAAAGCGGATTTTGATGCACAAAGTTTTGCGTGAAATTAAGAAGGAAAAGTCAGCAGTTTTCTACTCAAAACAGCTAGAGAAGCGTGATTTTATCGATACTTCGCTGGATTTGGTCTCCGATTTTTCTCATAATAATATCGATGAAAATACTCTTGAAAATGGCTTAAATCAGCTTGATGGAATGTTGAAAGAAAAGCTAACTGACGTGAAAAATATTGTTTCAAAGTACAAAAATTCCCTTTCAAATGCGGGTTTAAAAGATAGTCTTTCTGATGTTGATATTGCTAGAAATTTAGCTATTTCAAGTAACTATTTTAGTAAAATTGACATATTTGTTGATGAGTTTGACGGTTTTTCTGCTGATGAATTTTCAATGTTGGAACTAATTATTAAGCAAAGTTCAAAAGTTTGTGTTTCACTGAGAATTGGTGAGGGTGAAAACACTAAAACAAAATTATCTCCTTTTGACAATGTGAAAATTACCGAAGACAGGCTAGTAGGGTTTTGTAGAGATAATAATATTTCTGTTGCTTTTTTGCAAGCTAAAGAATGTGAAATTGCAAATCCAGTTTTACAAGATTTTAGTGAAATTGTATTTTCTCCAAAAAAACACAGCATTAAAAATGATGGCGTGATTAAAATAATTTCTGCTAGTGATATTTACAAAGAAGTAGAATTTGTTGCTTCTACAATACGAAAATTAATTATAGAAAATGGCTACAAATACAGCGACTTTGCGGTTGTGGCCACTGAAACTGCAAACTATAAATCTAGCGTTTTATCTATATTTGAAAAGTATGAAATTCCATATTTTTACGATTTGAAACAGGGGACTAATCAAAAATCTTTGGTGATTTTTCTTCTTTCAATCCTTGAATGTTTAATCACTAGAGATTATAAAACTGAAAATATTTTGAAATATGTTAAGTCGAATTTTTCATTTTTCAATGATGAAGAAATTTTTGCAATTGAAGAATATTGCTATAAATGGAACGTTAATGGAAAAGATTGGCTAGGGGATTTTACAGCTAAACAGGAAAAATCTGGGGAAAATTTGGAGTTTATCAACCAAATTCGTGTAAAAATTATTTCACCGTTTCAATGGTTTAAAACTGAAATTAAAGGAAAAAATGCAGACGAAATTGCAAATTCTTTCAATATTTTGCTTGAAAAAATTTGTTTTAGCCAGCAGTTAGAGGGTGTGATTTCTCACTTCAAAGAGGAAAATTCTCAAGGAAAAAACTTAGAAGTTATACGCGAATTTAAGCAAATTATTGACCTTTACAACGGGATAATTTCCAATATTTATTCCGTTTTAGCTGGGGAAAAAATCACATTGAAAGAGTTCTATGAACTGCTTAAATCCTTGTTTTTTAGCGCACAAGTATCCCTTCCACCGCAAACTTTGGACTCAGTTATTATTGCAGATTTGGAGCGTTCCAGGCTGTCAAATATCAAGGTGACTTTTATCCTTGGAGCAACTGAGGGAGCTTTCCCCAAAATGGTAAAAGAGGGTGGAATTTTCACCGAAAAAGACAAGTCGATTTTGTCGGAAATTGGGATAAATATTTCAAAACCTGCCCTTTGGAAAATCGCTCAGGAAAGGCTTATTTCCTACTCGGCTTTGACAACGCCTACTGAAAAGTTGTTCATTTCCTATCCACTTTCTGACATAAAAGGAGCTTCAAAAAGGCCAGCTTATTTAGTTAAACAAATTAAAAATATGCTCTCTAGTGAAGATTTTATCCGTACAAATGAAGTTTCTCCAACTTATTTTGCTATGACAAAGGGGAGTGCTTACTCAACTTTTTTGGAGAATATTACTGAAAAAAATGACGAAATTTGTGCAATTGAAACAGTTTTGAAGGAGGATAATTTTTACGCTGAACGTCTTGATTATCTGGAAAAAAATTCTGGTGAGATTTTGCATAAATTGACTGAAAATAACGGTAAAAAGATTTTTTCTTCTGAAAATTTCTTCTTATCACCGACTAAAATCGAGAGTTTTTATAACTGTCCTTTTCAGTTTTTTTGTAAGTATGGGCTTAAAATTACCCCGAGAGAAAGGGTTGAAATTAACCCTTTGAGCAAGGGAAATATCATTCATTTTTGCCTTGAAAAAATAATTTCTACCATTGATAAAAGCGGAAAAAGGACGTATAATAGCGGTTTTACAGACTTGTCAGAGGAAGAGATTTTACAGCTAATCGACCTTAACATAACTGAGTATCTTGAAAAAATGTTAGGTGGAAATTTTGGTAAATCAAGCCGATTTTCTTTTTTGATTGATAAGTATAAGCAGTTGATTTTTGAAGTTGTGAAAAATATTCAAATTGAGTTTTCTCAGTCCAAATTCCGACCGGCAGATTTTGAGTTTAACCTAATAAAAAACGGCGGTAGTATCCTTGAAATTACCGCGAAAAACGGCGTGAAAATCAGCATTAGTGGGCTTATCGACAGGATTGATATTTGTGAGGAAAATGGCAAAAATTTTATCCGAATTGTTGATTATAAATCTGGGCAAAAGGACCTTGATTTCGAGGATATTTATAGCGGAATTAATTTGCAAATGATTTTGTATTTGTACGCTGTGACAAAGGGAAAATCCTCTTATAACGGCACTTCTCCCGCTGGATTGTTGTACTTCCCAGCCCAATTTTTGGAGGCAAAAATCAATCGTGGAGATATTTACGATGCAGAAAAACTTGAAGTTGCAATTTCTGATAGCAAACTTTCAACCTTCAAAATGAGCGGACTTATCGTTGACGAAACCGCTTTATCCCTTATGGAAACGGAAAAAAGTGGAAAATTTATCAAGAATAAAAGGGACAAGAGCAACATTTTGCAACCCAATTCCTTTGAAAAGCTGTCAAATTTTGCAATTGGCAAAGTTGAGGAGTTAACAGAGAGAATTTTTGGCGGTGAAATTTCCTCAATTCCATTGAAAAAAGGTGAGAAATTAACCTGTGATTATTGCGATTACTGGGCGGTTTGCGGAAGTTTTGGCAGTGAAAATTGCAATTTTATCAGCAAAGATGACGGGAAGAAATTGCTTTTAGAAATTAGCGAAGAAACTGAAAAATCCGAATAAAAAGAGGGTGTGACGAAACTAAAAAATTGTGTTTCGTCACACCCTCTCTTGAGTTTTTTGCTTTCAGTCAAGTAGGAAAGACTGAATTTTTGTCATTTTTTATACTGTATGATGACAAAAAACGCAAAAAACTCTATTTATAAAACGTAAAAACTGTGTTTCGTCACAGCCCCTTTTATTTTTGTTAAGCTGTAAAGTTAAACTACTTTACTCACTTCGATTGTTACACTTTCGCCGTTAATATCCCAATCTTTAGCAATTCCGTCCGCTTTTTCATAGGAAATTTCACTTGCCAAAACGTTTTCAGAGATAAATTCAAGGTTAGATTTTACTACATTTTCAACTTTTTCATTGCCATAAACGCAAAGTTTGATGTTGTCAAGTAGTTCAAAATCCGCATCTTTTCTCATTGTTTGGATTTTTGAAATAACTTCACGAACAAAACCTTCTTCCAAAAGTTCCGCTGTGATGTGGGTGTCAAGGGCAACAACAATGTTATTGTCGCTCACACTTTCAAAGCCCTCAGTTTGAGTTGTTTCAATCAAAATGTCCTCGGTAGCCAACACAATGTCCCCGCCGATTGTGATTTGTCCGTTAGCGTCAAGCTCTTTTTTAGCAGAAGCAGTGTCAAGTTCAGCTAATAAAGTTCTAATTTCGCCCAATCTTTTGCCATATTTAGGGCCTAAAGTTTTAAGTTGAGGCTTAAAGTTGTAGGAAATATATCCCGAAGCATCGGTGATTTCTTCCACCGCTTTAACGTTCAATTCTTCAGCAATTATCGCCTTATAGTAATCGTCAAGGTGTCTTTCTGCCTTAACAAATAACTTCGCTAAAGGTTGACGATTTTTAATATTTGAAGCATTTCGAGCCGCTCTTGCAAGAGTACAAACTTCCAAAACTAAGCTCATATCATTTTCAAGGTCAAGGTCAATGAATTTTTCTTCAAAAGCTGGGAAAGCGCATAAATGCACACTTTCAGGAGCTTTTTCATCAACAGTTTTCACTAAGTTTAGGTAAATTTGTTCCGCCATAAATGGAATCATTGGCGCAGAAATTTTCGCTAAAGTCACAAGTGCAGTGTACAAAGTCATATAAGCATTAACTTTGTCTTCACCCATGCCTTTTGCCCAGAAACGTTCACGAGAGCGACGAACGTACCAGTTTGACATATCGTCAACAAACTCTTGTAAAACCTTGCTTGTTTCAGGGATTTTGTAGTTAGCTAAATTGTCGTCAACAGCCTTAACTGTGCTGTTTAATCTTGACAACAACCACTTATCCATAACGGAAAGTTTGCTTTCGTCAAGTTTGTAATCTAGTGGGTTAAAGTTGTCAATATCAGCATATAAAACGAAAAATGCGTAAACATTCCAAAGTGTTCCCATGAATTTTCTTTGATACTCAACAACTGTTTTATCGTGGAAACGGTTAGGCAACCAAGGTGCAGAATTTGAGTAGAAATACCAACGAATTGCGTCCGCTCCAAAGTTTTCAAGTGCGTCAAATGGGTCAACTGCATTGCCTTTTGACTTAGACATTTTTTGTCCGTTTGCGTCTTGAACATGCCCTAAAACGATAACATTTTTGAATGGAGCTTTGTCAAATAACAAAGTTGAAATAGCAAGCAATGAATAGAACCAACCACGAGTTTGGTCAACAGCCTCACTGATAAAGTCAGCAGGGAATTGCGCCTCGAATAAATCGTGATTTTCAAATGGATAGTGATGTTGCGCAAATGGCATGCTTCCCGAGTCGAACCAACAGTCAATAACTTCAGGAACTCTAGTCATTTCCTTAGCACATTCAGGGCAATTTAGCTTAACTTCGTCGATATAAGGGCGGTGCAGTTCGATATTTTCTGGGCAATTATTTGACATTGATTTTAGTTCTTCAATGCTTCCAATTGCGTGGCGGTGACCACATTCACACTCCCAAATATTCAGCGGAGTTCCCCAATATCTGTTACGGGAAATTCCCCAATCTTGAACATTTTCAAGCCAGTCCCCAAAACGTCCCTTACCAATACTTTCAGGAATCCAATTTATAGTATTATTATTTTCAATTAATTTTTCTTTGACATCAGTCATTTTGATGAACCAAGAGTCACGCGCATAGTAGATAAGTGGCGTGTCACATCTCCAACAGTGAGGATAGCTATGCTCAAATTTTGGAGCAGAGAACAATTGACCGCTCTCACGCAAATCTTTGAGGATTTCTTCATCAGCAGTTTTACAGAATACCCCCGCCCATTTAGTTTCAGCAGTAAGTTCGCCCTTTCCGTCAACTAATTGAACAAAAGGAAGTCCGTATTTTCTACCAACAGCGGCGTCATCTTCACCGAAAGCAGGTGCAATATGAACGATACCAGTACCATCAGTTAAAGTTACATATTCATCACAAACAACATAGTGGCATTTTTCTTTTGGCGTAACAAAATTCCATAGAGGAATATACTCTTTATACTCCAAATCTTTACCAACATAAGTTTCAAGAACAGTGTATTTTTCTTCCCCTAAAACAGTGTTACAAAGCTCTTTTGCCATATAGTAAACTTCAGGATTTTCGCCTTCTTTACCGCTTACATAAGAAACTTTCACATATTCTTCCTTAGGATTTACACAAAGTGCAACGTTTGAAGGAAGTGTCCAAGGAGTAGTCGTCCAAGCAAGGATAAAAGCATCTTCGTCCTTAACTTTAAATTTAGCAACAGCAGAACGTTCTTTTACATCTTTATAGCCTTGTGCAACTTCGTGGCTAGAAAGTGGAGTTCCACAACGAGGGCAATAAGGTACAATTTTAAAGCCTTTATATAGTAAATCTTTTTTGAAAATCTCTTTTAACGCCCACCACTCGGACTCAATAAAGTTGTTATCATAAGTAACATAAGGGTTCTCCATATCAGCCCAATAGCCAACAGTTTTAGAGAAATCTTCCCACATGCCTTTGTACTTCCAAACGCTCTCTTTACATTTAGAGATAAATGGGTCTAGACCGTAATCTTCGATAGCATCTTTACCACTGATACCAAGTAGTTTTTCTACTTCAATCTCAACTGGTAAGCCGTGAGTATCCCAACCAGCTTTACGAGGAACATCATAGCCTTTCATAATTGCATAACGAGGGAATAGGTCCTTAACAGCTCTTGTGATAACGTGACCGATATGAGGTGTTCCGTTAGCAGTAGGAGGGCCGTCATAGAAAGTGTAAGTAGGTTTTCCTTTGCCTTCTTCTACTGTTTTTTCAAAAATCTTGTTTTCGTTCCAAAACTGAACGGTTTCTTTTTCTCTCTCAACAACATTTTGAGAGGCATTAACTTTTTTATACATCTAAAATCTCCTTTGTAATATAAAAAGCTTCGCCCAATAAGGACGAAGCTAACTTCTTAAACCACCCTACATACATCTTAATATGCGTTTCTAATAACGGTGAAACTCCGTCAGAACTTACTGAGTTCGGTTCTGCAACTCCAAAGCGATATTCGCAAAGAAATTAATCGTATTGCCTTACACCAAACGGCAACTCTCTGAGACTTTCATTCCTAGCTACTGACTTTATCATAGTCTTTAGAAGATAATATCATTATTTTTATTATTTGTCAATCAAAAAATCATCTTAATTCAATATTGCTATGCCTAAGTTTAAATACCCTGCAAAAAGTAACCATAATAAATATGGAACTAACATATAAAATGCTGGTTTAGATATTTCTTTGGTTTTAATCATTAATATAATTACCAAAACAACAAGCAAGAACAACCATATAAAAGCAAAGTAATATAAGTTAAGGTTGAAGAACCATATACTCCACAAAAAGTTAAATGCTAACTGAACTGCATATACAGTTATTGCAGATTTTTTAGCAGTATCGAAAGTATCACTCACGCATATTAAGTAAGAAGCTATTCCCATTAAAACATATAATATAGGCCAAACAATACCGAAAACTGCACCTGGTGGAGAAAACGGTGGTTGCTCTAGCTGTTTATAAGCCTCCATGCTATTACCAGATATATAACCTGACAATGCTCCCACTGCCACTGGGATAATAATACAAAGT
>CAYJLB010000077.1:0-8510 GCA_964370845.1 uncultured Oscillospiraceae bacterium | reverse complement strand
CGATGATTAATTCCATAATATGACCACTCCTTTTGAAATTATTGTTGAAGCGAGAATAAAAATTTCACATATTTGTAAGAAATATCCAGCAACGTCCCCAGTAATTCCTCCGAAATTTTTGTAAGCAATTATTTTGTTATATATAAAAGCAATTAAAGCAAAAACTATAGCAAACAATCCCGTTTTGACATCAATATAAGACATAGAAACTCCGCAAATTAATGCATAAATAATAAGGGTAATAGCGACCTTTACCTTGTTTGCATTGGAGGAAAAAGTTGATGCAAGCCCCGAACCAGTTGCCTTTTTAAAGGTAACAATTGACATACCGCTTAAAGCCCTTTCTAACACAAAACCAATTGAAATAATATAAATTCCATTAATGTCAACTTGAGTGTAAAGTGCAAAAGTTATGATGAAATACAAGACTGTTTTTATCACTGCAAAGGCACCGCAAGTAGGGTCTTTCATAATTTCAAGTTTTTTTTGAGTAGGTTGATAAGAAGATAATGCATCGACAGTGTCACAAAATCCGTCCATATGAATTCCGCCTGTCACAAGAATAGGAATAAATGTTGCTATAGCTGCAAAAATTATTGTGTTAAACCCTAAAAGTTCGCACAGAAAGTGCCATAAAATCAACAATCCACCGATTACAACTCCAACTAAAGGAAAAAAACAAAGGGAGTAACGCATATTTTTGTCATTCCACTTAATTTGTGGCATAGGAATTTTTGAATACATGGAAAAAGCTACAATTATTGCCTTAAAAACGTGCATATTTTCTCTCCTTTGTGGTAAATTGGAATTCCAACTACTACCTCAATTACACTTTGGGAAATTTCCGCTAAAGCAACGTTTATCGCCCCTAAATCGGAAATATATTTCGTTGTGAACTCGTCATAAAAAATTCCGTCGCTAAAAATTTCATTTGTTACAACTACTAAATTTTCGCACTTTTCCGATAAATTTTTTATGTCATAAATTATTTTATCTCTTGGATTTTCTTTTTCTAAAGCATCATCTTCATAGCTTTCATTTGCAAGTAAGTTTGGCAAACATTCAAGCAAAACTACTGAATTTTTTTCAATTTCAACTTTATCAATATTTTTATACTGTTCAATTGTGATAAAATCTTTGTCCTCACGCTTTTTAATGTGAACATTCTTTTTTTCTTTAGCTTCTTTATCAAAACAACGCATTGTTGCTAAATAATAACGGTTATCAGATAAAGTTGCAGCTAAATTTTCAGCAAAAGCTGATTTACCGTTAGAAGCTCCACCCGAAACTAAAATAATCATTGTGGTTCATACTCCTTTATTCCAGTTTCATCAAAAGCTACTATATTGCAAAAAACTTCCTTAGCCATGTCTAGCAAAGGCATTAATGCCACAGCGCCTGTCCCTTCGCCAAGAGCCATTTTCAGTTGAAGAGGGGGAGTAAGTCCTAATTTATTCAATATAAGTTGTGAGCCATATTCGTTTGAAATATGGGAAGGAATTATGTAATCTTTCACATTTTCGTTAAGCATAATGCTTAGAATTGCGCCAACATAAGAGATAAATCCGTCCATAACAACGGGAATTTTATAAATTGCTCCACCCAAAAATAAGCCACAAATTGCAGCAATATCAAACCCACCAACTTTTGACAAAACGTCAATAGCATCAGTTTTATCAGGATTATGAAAAGCTATTGCTTTGTTTATTACCTCAGCCTTGTGGGAAATTCCTTCTGCACTAAGACCCGCACCTTTGCCTGTCACAAGTTTTGCATCAATATCAAAAATTGTGGCAGTTACAGCGCTACTCGTAGTGGTATTTCCAATTCCCATTTCTCCTGTGGCAAGTAAATTATAACCTAAATCCTTTAATTTCTTAGCAGTTTCAATTCCTTTTTCAATGGCGAAAATGGCTTCTTCTCTTGTCATAGCAGGTTCTTTTAGGAAGTTATTAGTACCATTTTTGCATTTTAATATAGGAACATTTTCCACTTCACAAAGCATTCCAACATCATACGGAAAAACGTCAGCTCTTGCAATTTTTGCCATATTACAAACTGTCGCATTGCCTTTTGTAATGTTCCCAGCAACGATTGCAGTTACTTCCGAAGTGGTTTGTGTTACATTTTCTTCAACAATACCATTATCAGCACAAAAAACAGCCACTGCTTTTTTGTGAATATTAAGTCCGTTTATAGCATAAATTTTGCAAATAAAGTCTTCCAAAACACCCATTCCGTCCAAAGGCTTCGCAATAGAATTCCATTTATTCTTGCCCTCAATAACTTTTTTTTCATCAATGGGGGAAATTGTTTTAATCAAGTCAAAACTGTTCATTTTCACCAATCCTTTATGGAAATTTTATCTTTTAATTTGATAAAGCAATGCATTTATAATTGAAGCGGCAACGTTACTTCCGCCTTTTCGACCTTTTGCGACAATGAAAGGAACTCCGCTTTTCATAATGATTTCTTTTGATTCGCAAACATTTACAAATCCAACAGGAACACCAATTACTAAAGCCGGATTAATTTTTCCCTCTTTAATAAGTTGGTCAAGGCGAATTAATGCAGTGGGAGCGTTTCCAACAGCGATAATAAGCGGTTTTTTCAGCTGTGAAGCCTTGTCCATTGAAACGCAAGAGCGGGTTGTCCCCTTTTCTTTAGCTATTTCAGCCACGTCGTTGTCAGCAATAAAACAGTGAACTTCTCCACCTAAAGATGCAAGAATTGTCTTATTTATCCCTGATTTTACCATAGTTGTGTCCGTTACGATGTCCGAACCGTTTTTTAATGCTTCAATACCGATTTCAACAGCTTTTTCAGAAAAACAAAGGTTGTCAACATATTCAAAGTCGGCAGTTGTGTGGATTACTCGTTTAACAACAAGTTCGTTTTCGGGGGCGATAAATCTATCTCCAAGCTCTTTTGTGATAATTTCAAAGCTTCTTTTTTCTATGTCCATAGGTTTGATGTCTAACATAAAGATTTTTTCCTTTCAATACACTTTTTAATGAAATTTTCCCCGATTTTTTTGTCAAAGGAAAGGTGAGGGAAGCCAGCATATAAATACTCGTCACTATGTGAAGTTTCCCAAGAAAGTTTGCTAATTTTTTCTGCAACAAAGCCATTTCCGTTGGAAGTTGTGTCATAATAATGGAACTCGTGCCCCTTTAAAATTTCCCCTTTTTTACAAAGTAAATTGTCATCTTTAGCAGTCAAATTTACATAGCCAAAACGCACTAATTTATTCATATTTGTACATTCGGTTTTAATAAATCCAACCATTTTTTCGTCCTCAATTTTTTCGGTAAGATACATAAATCCACCACACTCAGCAACACAAGGAATCTTGCTTACTAAAGAATTTTTAATAGCAATTTTCATAGAAATATTCTCAGAAAGTTTCTTAGCATAAAGCTCAGGGTAACCTCCACCAAGGTAAATACCATCAATGTTTTCGGGTAATTTTTCATCTTCTAAGGGGCTAAAAAAAGTGATTTTTGCTCCAAGTTTTTTCAACATCTCGAAAGTTTCGCTGTAATAAAAACAGAAAGCATTGTCATAGGCAACGGCTATGTTAACATCATCACAAATTTTCTCAATTTTTTCCTCAGTAAAGTCAATTTTCTCGGCGGAATTTGCTATTTCAATAATTTTTTCAACTTCTAAAGTTTGAGTTAAAACTTCGGAAAGTTTATCTAATTTAAGCTTTAAATCTTCAATTTCATTGGCAGTTTTAAGCCCCAAATGCCTGCTTTCTAAAATTAAATCCAGAGGCAATTTCGGAATAAATCCGAGGACTAAAATTTTGTTAGAAAATTCGTTTTCAATAGACTTTTTAACAGATAAATAAGTAGTTTCTGTGATGTTATTTAAAATTACACCTTTAATTTTATTTTCACGAAATGAAGTAAATCCCTTTATGGTGGCAAGGATAGAATTTGCCATTCCTTTGCAGTTCACAACGAGAATAACAGGAGATTTTGTCTTGTTCGAAAGGTCAAAAGTAGAACCTTTTTCACTGTCAATAGTTACACCATCGTAAAATCCCATAACTCCTTCAATTACAGCAATTTTTCCTTTTTCATTGTCAGCTAAAATGCGGTTAATGCTGTCGTTGTCATTGAAAAAAAGGTCTAAATTTCGCGACTTAACACCAATAACTTTAGTGTGAAACATTGGGTCAATGTAGTCAGGACCACATTTATATGATAGGGGATTTAACCCTTTATTTCGAAAAATTCCAAGTAAACCGCACACCGTTGTGGTTTTTCCTGAACCACTTGAAGTTCCCGCAATTACAATTCTAGGCATTTTTTTCACAAAGCACTATCCTTTCGGTGTTGATTTTATAATGTAGACAGGATTTTCACCTGTCATAAGGTCATATCGTCCTAGTTTTTGCGACTTTGCAACTGTCACATTAAATATTTGTGGAATTAATGAAAATTCCTCAAAAACTGCTAAAGTTTCCGTTAAAGTTTGCAATGTAACAGCTGTAATTATTATGTCAGCAGTATCATTTTTTGACAAAATTAAAGCTACAATTTCCTTCAAATTTCCAGTACTTCCACCAATAAAAACTTTTGTCGGAGGGGGAAGATTTTCCATTCCAAATGGAGCAGTATTTTCAATAATTTCAATATTATAAGTTCCGAATTTTTCAATGTTTTCCTTGATAAGCTCCACAGCTTCAGCCTTTTTTTCAATAGCAAAAACTATACTTTCAAAGGCTTTTTTCGCCATCACAATAGAAACTGAACCTGTTCCAGCACCAACGTCATAAACCACGTCAGAAGGGGAAATATCCATCAATGAAACCGCACTATCACGGATAATTTGCTTTGTCATAGGAACTTTTCCACGTACAAAATCTTCGTCGGAAATTTGTTTATAATGTTTAGTAAAATTTTTATTTTCTATTAAAAGTGCACAGAGTCCGTCAAAATCCTGTCCAATTAAATTTTCGATTTTGTCAGTGAAAATTTGCTCATTTGGATAAGATAAATTTTGTCCAATTGTAATTTCTAATCCTCTAAGTCCGCTTGAATAAAGGGTTTTAATTATATTTTTAGGCGAATTTTCTCCACCAGTAAGGCAAAAAACAAACTCATTATAACATACATTTGCTACAATATTTAAACTTTTTCCGTGCAAACTTAAAAGCTTTATTTTTTCATAAGGAAGCATTAATTTTGAAGTTAGATATTGAAAACTGCTAATTCCGCTTACAAATTCAATGTCATATCCTTTTCCTAAGCGGTTTTTTATAGTGTTTGCAATGCTATAAAATCCAACATCTCCCGAAGCTAAAACGCAAATAGTAGCAAAATCAGAATTAGTTTGCAAAAACTCACAAATTTCGTTTATCGAAAGAGTTTTTTGCAATTTATCTTTGATGAAATCCCATTTTTCAAAGTGGGAAGTTGTCAAAATTAAATCACTATTCTCTATAACTTCGCAAGCCTTTTGGGTAAGAAATTTTTCATTAAATGGTCCTGCTCCAACAATATAAATCTTCAAAATAACCTCCAAAAAAGTTCTTTATTCGCTAATTCTGTCAAATAAAATTTCTGCCAAACGTGGGTCTGCGCCAAGAGTTTTTCCTAATGTTACAGTAACATCAGGGTGCTTTTTCAATGCTTGTTCAATTTCGTTTGGAATATCTTCTTTTATGTGAATTCCGTTAAATAAAAAGTATGGAACAGCCTTAATTTCTGTTACACCTTTTGCAACCAAATTGTCAATTCCTTTTTCGATATTAACGTCGCAAAACTCCATATATGCAATTTCTAGTGGAATTTCTCCCATTTTTCCTCTTAACATATCCACAACAGAATTAATTGTATCCTGAGTTTCCTTAACTCGACTTCCGTGTGCTAAAACTAAAATACCTTTCATTTTCACTTCTCCTTATTATATAATAATTGACTTAATTGCTTCTAAAGTGAAGTCAATGTCCGCTTTTGTGTGTGCGTTTGAAATAAACATTGCTTCAAACTGTGCTGGTGCAATGTAAATTCCTTTTTCAAGCATTTTGTTAAAGTATTCGCTGTATTTTTCAGTGTCAGATTTAATTGCTTGTTCAAAACTTTCAACCTTTTCATTAGTGAAAAACATACAAGAAAGTGAGCCAATATAATTCACCGTATAATCAGTAATTTCAGATAATTTTTCGCCAAAGTATTGCCCTAAAGAGTTAATATTTTTGTATATTTCTGGATTGTTTTTAAGCTCGGTTAAAGTTGTAATCCCAGCAGTCATTGCAATCGGATTTCCTGAAAGAGTTCCAGCTTGATAAACTTCACCAACGGGAGAAACACAAGTCATAACCTCTTTTCTTCCGCCATAAGCACCAACTGGCATACCACCGCCGATAATTTTTCCGTAAGTCACAAGGTCGGGAGTTACACCAAAATATTCAGCTGCTCCACCAAAAGAAAGCCTAAAACCAGTGATTACTTCGTCAAAAATTAACAATGAATTATATTTATCACAAAGTTCACGCAAACCTTTTAAGAAGCCCTCATTAGGTAAAACTACGCCCATATTTGCAGCCACTGGCTCTAAAATTACGCAAGCTATGTTATCTTTATTTTGCTTAAACAAGTCCTCGACACTGTTTAAGTCGTTGTAAGTTGCAATCAATGTGTCCTTTGCAGTGCCAACCGTAACGCCCTTGCTGTCAGGTGCACCAAAAGTCAGCGCCCCTGAGCCAGCTTTAACAAGCATACTGTCGCAATGCCCGTGGTAACAGCCAGCAAATTTGATTATTTTTTCCTTTTTAGTGTAACCTCTTGCAAGTCGCAAAGCACTCATCACCGCTTCAGTTCCGCTTGAAACCATTCTAATCATCTCAACGTGGGAAATATTTTTTGTGATAAGTTCAGCAATTTCAACTTCCAATTGGGTTGAAGCACCAAAACTAAGACCGCTTTCTACTGCTTTTTGTACAGCAGAAATTACTTTTTCATTTGCGTGTCCCAAAATCATAGGCCCCCAAGAGCCAATATAATCAAGGTAAACATTTCCGTCAACGTCGGTAATTTTGTTACCTTTTGCACTTTGGATAAAGCGAGGATTTCCGCCAACTGACTTAAACGCTCTAACAGGGCTGTTTACCCCTCCAGGCATAATTTCTTTTGCTCTTTGAAACAAGATTTCTGAATTATTCATTTATCCAATATCTCCTTTTTTTATAGCATTTGCAAGCTCATTTGCGTAATAGCTTATTAAAATGTCAGCTCCACTTCTAAAAATTGAAACTGCACTCTCGCACATAACTCCATATTCGTCGATTAAACCTTGTTTTGCAGCATTTTTTATCATTGCATACTCACCGCTAACACTATAAGCAGCAACAGGCAAATTAGTTTTTTCTTTCAATTTTGAAATTACATCAAGATAAGAAAGTGCAGGTTTAACCATTAAAATATCAGCACCCTCATTTTCGTCAATTTCAGCTTCCTTCAAGCCCTCTTTTACATTATGATAGTCCATTTGATAGCTTTTTCTATCGCCAAAAGAAGGCGCAGAACCAGCAGCTTCTCTAAAAGGTCCGTAAAAAGAAGAAGCATATTTTATGGCATATGACATAATTGGAATATTAGAAAAATTAGCTTTATCTAAAGCTTTTCTCATAGATAAAATTCGCCCGTCCATCATATCGGAAGGAGCAACCATGTCCGCTCCAGCAATCGCGTGAGAAATTGCAATTTTGTCTAAATAAGACAATGTTTTGTCATTGTCAACAGTATTTCCATCTAAAATTCCGCAATGCCCGTGAGAAGTATATTCGCACATGCAAACGTCAGAAATTAGATAAATTTTATCTTTATATTGCTCCTTCAACTTGCGTAAACCCTCTTGCACAATTCCGTTTTGGTCATAAGCAGAGCTTCCAACTTCGTCTTTATTCTGTGGAATTCCAAATAGCAAAAATTTAGAAATTCCATTATTAAGAGCATTATCAACACAGTCAAAAACCATATCAGGACTGTACCTAAAATGCCCATCAAGGGAGGAAATTGGTGACTTAATATTCTTTCCTTCTTCCAAAAAAATAGGCAAAATAAGGCTGTTTTCGCTTAATCTAGTTTCACGGACCATTCCACGAATAAGTTCGTTATTTCTAAGTCGTCTTGGTCTTTTTATCATTAGAATTTCACTCCTATTCACAAATTTCAAGAATTTTGTCAACCATACTTTTCACAGTAGCTTGCTCACTTACAAAAGTTTTAAAACCCTTTTCTTTAGCCATTTTTTCAGTTTGTTTTCCTATACAAACAGCAGTGGTTTTGCTAAAATCTTCATTTTTGAAATTTTCAATAAACCCTTCAACACAGCTTTTACTTGTGAAAGTCACAAAATCAAAATTAGTTAAATCATTAATTTCATGCTCCAAAATTGTTGTCTTATAAACAGGAAAATCTGCAAAACTTATATTATTTTTTGACAAAATATCAACTATTTCATTACTTCCTTTTTCAGCGCGAAGCAATGCGATT
>CAYJLB010000076.1:0-8531 GCA_964370845.1 uncultured Oscillospiraceae bacterium | reverse complement strand
ATGACTTTGAGTGTGGAAATTTTCTTTTTTAACGGTAATTTCTAAATTTGTATTCAAGATTTTATCATCATTTTGTTTAACGATTAATAAATCCTGCACATCTTTTTTTACATCTTTGTAGTGAGTATAATTATTTTTCTTGCGTGTTAAAACTTCGAGTTCAGGAACATTTACTTCTTCTGTAGTATCAATAATTGGAAAAGAATCGTTTAATTCAAAGGTTGTAGTAATTATTTTTTAATTATTTGGTTTGAAGAAATTATAAATTTTGCCTGAATGAGGTCAATTATTTCAAGAAGAGTTTTATTTTCAATTAGCACAAAATACGGATCTGAAACACCTGAATCTATTTCAATCATTCCATCATCAATTAAAGTAATACCAGAAACACCAACACTCTGCGGAGAAGTTATAGCATATTCTCCTTTTTTCTGAATTATCTTAGAACCATTACCAATTTCAATTAAGCTTTCAATCCCTATAAGTTCTATAACATTCAGTTGCGAAGAATTTGACAATTCCACAGTAGCATTTTGAAGCTTTAGCTTGCCATTCTCTATAACAATATGATTTCCATCAGATACTACAATACCACCATTTATTAAAGTTAAATCTGCACTACTTTTTATAATTAATTCATTAGCTAAAGAAAAAGTATACGATAAACTATTGTCATTTAAATCTAAAGTGAGGTTTTTATCAATAGTAACTGCATCAGTTATTTCATTATTACTTCCAACATTATACAGTAATTTTAATGTTGAATTACTAGGCAAAAACTGTAATGCATTGTTTATATCGGTAGTAATGATATACTTATATGAACTATCAATACCGTCTATAATTGCTTCGCCATAAAAACTACCAACAGGATTAGTTGGAGTAGTTTTAAAAATTGAAATACCATCATTAGTATAGGTAGATGAGATGCTGTTTGCCGCTACTAAGCCGGAACTCGTAACATTCAATGATCCTCCATTGACAGTAATATCATCTGCAACTATTAATCTACCATCTATACTAAGTTCTCCACCAATAATATTAATACTACCAACTATTAAAGTTCTATTTGATGGTATAGTAACTGTCTCATTTACAGTTATACCACCAGAAATAGTAGCATCCCCTTTAGATAGTACATTTGATAGACTGTTATAATAGCTATTTCCAATTTTATAATTCATTCCTGTATCCATACCATTGTTTTGATAGGATCCTGATATAGTAATAGTATCATTATTCGTAATAGTTGCACCTGAATTATTCTGAATATTATCAGCTATTAGTGTTGCTCCTGATTCAATAGTTATAGTAGAATTATTAATAATTTTACTACCCTTTAAATCAGACTTAATTGTAAGTGGAGCATTAACAGTCAATGTAAAACCACCACCACTTATATCAACTATATGAGAAGAAGATTTAAAAACAGTAGCTGATTCATCTAAAACTATATCGCTTGTACTGTTAAATATAGTATCAGCATCAGATGGATCTTCTAAAATAGTTTTCAAACTACTATAATAATTGTTTCCATCTTTTATTTCCATTCCTACAGCTGTTCCGGAATTTTTAGTAAAACCATCAGTTAATCTGATTATCGAGTAATTGTTTACAATACCATCACTATAAATTGATTTTGCAATTACCTCTCCGTTATTTTCAAGCTTACCGCCAGAACCTATAGTTATCTGATTTGCTCCAACATTTAGTTTTGAATTACTTTTAACAGTAACTGTTCCGGAATAGATATCAAATATATGAGCATTACTATTAAATGATATAGTAACGTCACCATCAATCGTAACATCAGCATTAGAGGTAAAATTACCTTGAACCAATATTGCTCCTCCACTTTCAAGAGTAATTTTATTATCAGATGTAAAATCACCCGTTACAGTTAAGCTACCACTTATAACTACATCTTCATCTATTTCATCTGAACTTGTTATGGTGACAGCAGCACCATTTTCTAACGCTTGCATCACATTACTATAATAATCATTACCAACTTTATAATCCATTCCGCTGTGGCTACCAAAGTTTGTGTATATTCCTTGCAATTTAACAACACCTTCATTATTAAATTCAGCAGCAAGTAAATTATTAAGAGTATGCATTTCAATAGTACCTGAATTTTCAACAATTCCACTATTATCAAATAGGGCATCAAGTGCCTTGATAAGTCCGCCTTCTTTATTTTCAATCTTACCTGTTTCAGTATTAGTTATACTCTGCAAGAATACTTCTATCGTTTTTTCATTAATAATACTACCGCTGTTCGAAATTAGAATAGTATCTGAATATATATATCCATAATTTTTAATTTCACCATAATTATTAAAGAAACTTGTTCCGCCGACAGCTTCTGATGGATTTATAGATATCCTTCCACTATTTTCAACAGTACTACCTTGGTTTATTAATAATGTTGAGGTAACTAATAACCCTCCTACCTCAATATTCACCTTACCTATCTTACTACCACTATCATCTCCAACATTTAAAGTAGAATCTGCAACCTCAAGTTCACCACCACTTTTAACATTAAGAGAATTAGCACTCAATACATTTAGTACAATAGGATGGCGTATCGTAACAGCACCTTGTTCTACATCAAAAGTACCATTAACATCAAAATTATAAGCTGTACTACTACCGACTGCAGTTGTAAATTCTATCACTTTATTACTACCATCTATCGTAAGGGTTTTGCCTTGTGGTATCTCAAAATCAAAATCAGCTACAAAAGTTATATTTTTATTTATTATTACTTCTTTTACACCTTCTGTTTTGATAAGCACGTCTAACTCTTGCAACGTCGTTCCAGCAAAAATTCTCGTACTATTTATGCTTGGAGTATGGGTGTTATTATTGTTATTATTACTATTGTTGTTATTATTAACGTCGTTTTCATCATCTTCAGGTTCAGGCTCAGGTTCAGATTTTGACTCTGGCTCTGGTTCGGGCTCTGGCTCAGGTTCGGGTTCGGGTTCAGTATCATCTATTGTAATATTAAGTGACGGATATGTTGTATGTCCATTATCAGAACTTTCTTGATTTTCATCATCAGTTTCTTCTGAATCAACATTATCAACTGTATCTGGTTGAATTTGTTCATCTTCTTCTGTTTTTTCAGTAGTAGCAGCTGTTGTTTCAGAAACATCTAAGAATCCGTCATCTTCTATCTCTTGTTGTAACGAGTCATCGACACCTACAGATGTACCTTCTGCAACTTGACTATCCGTTCCATTAGGTACATTATTTTGATTGACAATGAAAATAACAATTCCAACAATTATTGCAACTATTGCAACTGCTATTATTCTTTTTAAAGCAACTGTTTTATTCACCATAATTATAACATTCCTTTCGGATTTAGAGCAATTAACAATCCTTATATGTATACTCTAAACACTATATACCGTAAATTTGTTTCACTTTACCTTTATACCATTATACATCTTAATCGTTAAAATTGTCAATAAAATTTAAGCTTGATAAAAATAAATACAACAGACAAAATCATTTTACGTTAAATTTTGCATCTTCAATAATTTTAATTGAATTTTCATCTTTTATTTCAATTTCTTCTAAAATATTTCCGTCTTTATCCGTTCTTGCTAAGGTATAATGAGAAACCTTAACTTTTTTCTCCGTTTGCAAGTGAAAATTCAGCATAAATGTTTCTTTCTGACACATTATTAAATACAGTTTTTACAAGTCGATAATCTCCGTCAGGTAATTTTCCATAAAGCCATTCCCAATTTATCGTAAATTCTTCGCTTATTTCATTTGATTTGACAGTATGCAAAGGGTCATCAGATGGCGTATATTCTACATAAAATGGAGCTTCTTTCCATACATTGTCTTCAAAAATTTCCACTTTATATATATCGTTAAAATTATAATCTATTTGTTCTAAACTAGATAAATAAAAAGTAGCACCGCTTGGAGAAAAATCTTTTATAATTAAGTTAATATCTTCTTTGACAGTTTGTTCTACCAAAGGGTCAAATTCTTCATTATCAACTTTTTCAATTAAATCTTGCACATTATCCTCTTGTATGCCAATACCCTGTTCTTGAGATAAATTGGAAAATAAAAATCCTACTGTGAAAACTGCAACTACAATTACTGTGATAATACTAACAAATCTTAGAGATTTTTTGTATTTTAGGATGTTTTTCGTGAGCAATAATAAAATCTTCTTCATTCAAAGGCAAATCGGAAGGAAGATAAATTTTCAGCTTAATTATTCCCATAACAAAAGGGAGAATTTATATTGTCGGCGTGATAAATATTATCCTTAAAATGAACCTCTCCAATTAACTTTCTTTTTAAGATAATCAAATTAATTACACTATAAATAAGCATAAGTAAAATTCCAATTATCCAAACATATTTCGCCACAAAAATCACAGAAATTGAACTTTTTTATATTTTGCTGTAATAAAAAAATTTATTCAACCACTAATAAATTCTCACCTGAAGGTTATTGAATCGAAAATGTAATCCCGTCATAGTAGTCGACTGTAAATTCATTATCAATAATTTCTGTAATTTCTACTGTACCATCATCAAATTCAAGGGTTAGTATATCTCCGTCAATATTCCACACACCATTAAGTGATAGATTTTCAGGGTCATCTCCTTGCGGATATACAGAAAACAAATTATCATAATATCCAAAGCTGAAAAGAAGATCTCCACCAATCCAACTTCCCTCAGGTGCAATCAGTGAGAGCCTTTCAATAATTAAATCTGCTTCAGGAGTTCCGATTGCTTCTTCTCTCACATAATAGGTGTCAAGTATGGAATTATATAAAACAATATCATCTATAGATAAAACATCTAACCGTGTGTCAACTCCATCTGAGGGATAAAACACAATTATTTCCTCGTCAACGGGTTCGATAGGAGTAACGTTTGTAATAGTTTTTACTCCCCAAATTCCTGTTTGAATATATCCATCTAGGTCAAAACCTTCATAATCATTATCACTAAATTTATAATATTTGTTTGAAATATCCCCATATAAATACCAAGCACCTGTATAATTTTCAATATTTTCGGCAGTTATATCTTCAACATAATATCCAAAACGCTCCTCCCAATCTTTTCTATCCTGTTGGTGGTCGCTCTCGTTTTGGACAACATTATTATTAGTAGTAGTTTCAGTACTAATATATCCTTCAGGAATTAAAACAAAAGTCATAGATCTAAGGTTAATGAAATGTTGTGGTTGTGGCTCATCATTCTTATCATAATTTGGAACTAAAGTAACTGTATAATCTCCTGCGGTCAATGTGCTTGATATGCTATCTTCAATTCGCTCATAATTTGACCAATCATTATCTTCAGTACTAGTAGATGTAAATCTTACACCAAGAACACATTCAAATCCGTCTGCGCCCTCAATCAAAACATCTCCCCAAACAGCAGGTGCATTATATCTAGAATACTCCAATTCCAGTTCAAATCGTGTATCCTCTTCAAATGTGAAATTCCAAACTGGCATATCACTTTCTTGCCACCCACCCAAATTATCTATTCCATCGGTTTGTTCTACAATTATATTAGGAGCATTTGTCAAATCAGCATCTTTCGGGTAGAGATCTATGGTAATTCTATCTTCTTTTTCTGAGCAGGAAACAAAAAATATGCATACTAAAAAAATTGACATCACTAATAAAGCTGTTTTTTTCATAACTTTTCCCCTTTCGTTGTATGTATTGTGTATCACATTCTATAAAAGAATGCCATTCAATACCTTTTTTGTTGTTATAATTGTTCCACCCTTTAAATAAATAACTCTCACACAACTTATTTTATTTACCATATAAATAACAACTTGTCATGTGGTCATTAACCATTCCAGTGGCTTGCATAAATGCATAAACCGTTGTTGAGCCTAAAAACTTAAATCCCATTTTTTTAAGGTCTTTACTTAGTTTATCAGAAATTTCAGTGATGGCAGGAAGTTCTTCCATTGTTTTGTACTTACCTATGATTGGCGTGTTATCAACATAACTCCATACAAATTTATCAAAACTATCATATTTATTTTGTATCTCTAGAAATAACTTAGCATTATTTATAGCTGCAACAATTTTTCCTCTGTGACGAATAATTCCCTCATTTAGTAACAGTTCCTCTACTTTTTCATCAGTGTAAGTTGCAACTATATTAGGGTCAAACCCGTCAAATGCAATTCTAAAGTTATCTCGTTTTTTAAGTATAGTTATCCACATTAACCCTGCTTGAAAAGCTTCTAAGGTTAGCATTTCAAATAATTTATTATCATCATGAACAGGTTTACCCCATTCGTTATCGTGGTAGTCTTGATATATTTGCGAACCGTCTAACCAAGAACATCTTGTTTTATTATCCATAATTTCTCCTTATCATTAGAAGTTTTAAATAGTTGTGCCTATGTTACTCTAAATATTACTATTTCAATAATTTATTTCATAAAATAGACCTGTTTCTGCTAAATTTGTGTTGCTTATAATGATTATTGAACAACTTATAAAAACCCCCTCGATTACTAATAATAAAATTATACTACACAAAAGTTAAAAATGCAAACAAAATCTGTATAATGCTTTTTCAACTATATTTTTTGAATTTTGAACAGGAATTTAATGAAAAAATTACTATTAATTCACTTGACCACAATATTGAAATATGCTACAATAACAAAAATATCGGAGGGTATGTTATATCAAAATAACTGCTGGATAAGATAATGTGCATCGCACAAATCTTGTCCAGCTTTTTTATGTTTTCGAAGGAATTTTCAAAACGTGCAGAAAGGAATGATTATATAAATGGAGTAATTGACAGGCTTGAGAAAAAAATTAGTAGAAACTTTTCTTTTAGAACATAAAAAAGTTGTTAAAATTACAAATGTGGTTTGGAGTATACTCCACAAATAATAAATGCAATTGAAAAAATTGATGAACAGTTTTTTAGTAATTTTACAGAAGGAGAAAGAAGTATATTTCTTGAATTACTTAAAAAAGCAGAAATGAATTTTTAATAGTATAATATTAAATAGGAGATATTAAATGAATAATAATTTAGAAAAATTAAATAATATGTCTGTTCCAAAAGCAGTTTTTTCAAACGCTTTACCAGCAATGATAGCTATGATAATGGTTCTCGTATACAATATGGCAGACTTATTTTTTGTAGGGCAATTAAATGACCCTTTGCCTGTCGCAGCTGTATCATTAGCCACGCCTATTTTCTTGATATTTATGTCACTAGGAAATATTTTTGGAATAGGTGGAACTTCCCTAATTTCAAGGCTTTTAGGAGCTGGTAAAAAAGATTCCGTTAAAAATGTTTCATCTTTTTGCTTTTGGTCATCTATAGTTACAGGAATAATTTTATCTGTAGCAATGTTTTTAGGGATAGATAGCGTCTTATCATTACTTGGCGCGAGCGAAGACATTTGGAATATGGTTAAAAATTACCTCTTGATTTTATGTATAAGCGGACCTTTTATAGTAATTTTCAGTTGTTTCTCTAACCTTTTACGAGCTGAAGGTCAAGCAGGAAAAGCAATGATTGGCATGCTTATAGGAAATTTAATCAATATAATCCTAGACCCTATATTTATTTTAGTTTTAGACTTTGGGGTTGAAGGAGCGGCAATCGCAACAGTTATCGGAAATATATGCGGTGGAATTTACTACTTAATATATTTATTTAAAAGCAATACTATTTTAAGTACAAAAATTAAGAATTTTAAAATTTCAAATGGAATATTAAAGCAAGTATTATTAATTGGTGTGCCCGCATCGCTATCTTCTATTTTAATGAGTATTTCACAAATAGTTTTAAATGGTCAAATGTCAAATTATGGAGATTTAGCTTTAGCGGGAATTGGTGTAGCTATGAAAGTAACTATGATTACAAGTATGATTTGTATCGGTTTAGGGCAAGGAATTCAACCTTTGCTTAGATATGCAATAGGATCACAAAACCAAAATCGATATAAAGGTATAATGAAATTTTCTTTAATTTTTGCCTTTATATTAAGCACAGTCCTTACTATTCTTTGTTATTTAGGTTTAGAGCAAATAGTTGGTTCATTTTTAACAGAAGAAGCTTCAATTGATTATGCTATTTCATTTTCTAAAATATTGCTTTCAACTAGCTTTATTTTCGGAATGTTATTTGTATTTGCAAATGCACTTCAAGCGGCTGGTGCGGCAACATCATCATTTATTGTAAATTTCAGTCGTCAAGGTATTGTATTTATTCCAATGATTTTCATTTTAGACAATTTATTTGGAGTAAACGGACTTGTATTTGCTCGACCAGTAGCAGATATTGTTTCTTTCATTATGTCTATTCTATTTTACATTTTTGTTTCGAAAAAAATATTTACAAAAAAAGAAAATTTAAACATTGACTAATAATTATTTATATATTAAACAATCAAAGGGATATTACGAAAACTGTTTTTTCAGTTTTCGTAATATCCCTTTTTGTTGTCATAATCTAACGATTTTTAA
>CAYJLB010000075.1:0-8581 GCA_964370845.1 uncultured Oscillospiraceae bacterium | reverse complement strand
CTTCTCATTCTCATAAAATAAACTAATCCTTTCTTGATGGTTATATATCAATTTAAAATTATATCATATTTTAAAGGTTTAAGCAATATTTTTTAAACATTTATAAGCACAAGTTTTCCATTATAGTAAATTTGCCCACTTTCTTCTATAAAAATTAACGGAAATGATAAAGAAACACCTTTTTCGGTAATAATTTCTCTTGATACAAGAAGTTTTTGTAATGAAGTTTCAACAGTTTCTCCAATATCAACACTTTTTTCATAAATATCTTCGGCAGAACTTGGAGAAAATTTTTCCGTCCCATTATCGAAAGAAACTAAATCTTTAGCTATACCATTAGAAACCATAATTTGCATATTTAAGTTATAATCGTTGTTTTTACTAAGAAAATCAAGGATAATATCACTGCTATTCTCAATAGTTTCTCGCCCTATAATAACCATTGAACAGTGGCCAACAAACAAATCTTTTCCAAGGCTAGTTTCTATTTCTACTAGGGCATTTTCAATGGAATTTCCTTTTCCGTCGGTGGTTATAATATTTTTCGATGAACCTTGTGGAGTAGCTTTTCCGTCAGAAGATGCAGTGTCATAACTTTGAATTGAAATCAGAAATTCGTCGTTAATTTTATCAATTGACATAGATTGAATTATTGTGAGTTCATCGGCTTGAGGCGTATTTGTGCAAGCTGTAAGATTAAATAAAAAAAATATTGAGGCAAGTAAAATGCATTTCATAAATTTTTATTCCTTTCTTGAATTTTTACCTAAAATTAATGCGAAAAGAGGTATTATAAAAATCAAAAATATCAAGTAAATCGCTGAAAAATATTCGTTGTAAACTTCCTCTAATTTGTCTGATTGTCCGCTTAAAAGAATGGAAGAAGTTGCAGTTATTATGGCAAAAATTGTGGTTAAAATATTTTTTTGAGTAATTTTATTTTTAAAGATTACACCCGAACACTCTTTTGCCGAATATAAAAAGTAAGAAATCGTTGTTACCGCTGTCAAAATCCATAAAATCATATAAACACCGTCATAACGTTCCACAAAATAAGTGCTTGAAAGTGAGCCTAAACGGAAAAATGGATAGCCAGAATTCTTTGCGTATCCACCGAAAACTAACGCTGTTAAAGTGAAAATTCCAATCACAGTGAGAAATTTTACTATCAAAAATTTAGTTATCCCTTTATTAAAATCAGTTTTTGCATTTTTTATATTTGATATTAAAAAAAGCAAAGGTGTTAGTTCTATAAAAGTTGCAATTTCTCTTGATAAAAAAGTGAAAAAAGAAGTGCTTTCGGAAGAGTTTTTTGGAACTGCATCATATAAATTAGAAAAATCCGCATAATTTAAGGAGGTTAAAATAAAGGAGATAAATATTATTATTGAAATGATAAAAATTATTCCTGCACTTCGAGAAATTGCTTCTATTCCAAGTATTGCAGCGTATAAACCGCAAATTGATATAATTGCAATTACAACTGCCATTTCCGCAACGGTGGGGAACATTTCTTTCATGAAATATCCAAATTGCCGTGTAGCACGAATTGTTACAAGTAAAAAATAAACTAAATAAATTGCAGATATTATCTTTCCTAAAAATTTATTTTTATTAGAAAAAATTGTAATTATGCTTTCGTTCGGGTTGTGATAAGAAATTATAAAAACAGGAATTAAAAGCACACTATTTATTAAAAAAGAGAGGGAAACTGTTAAAATTATTTGAAAAAAAGATGCGTATTCAAAAGGATTATATGTTATAGTTTTAAAAATTCCCACAATAAAAATAAGGATAAAAAGTTGATTACCGCTAATTTTTTTATTCATACAGCTTTTATTCCTTTCAAAAAATTATATTTTTATTTTATTTCATCAACGCCGTTTAATTTATCAATTTGTGAGGGGACTTTCTCCATTCTTTTATAGCCAATTCTGATTAAAACGTCGGTGAAAATGCTTTTTGAAAAGGGAGAGAAAGGTGCTGTAAAGGGAACTCCGTAGGTTTCCATACCGCAAATGTTGAAAATTAATAGTGCAGTGCCAATTCCAATACCAAATAAGCCGAATGCTCCCCCTAAAATTAAGAATCCTAGCCGTAAAAATGAAATCTGCGGGTTTAAAGTTGGTATAACAAATGCTGTAGTTGCTGTAATCCCAACAATTATTAGTAAAGGTGTGCTGATTAAACCGGACTGAACTGCTGCGTCACCAATTACAAGTCCACCTACAATAGAAATTGCTCCACCAACTACTTTAGGAAGGCGAATTCCTGCCTCTTTTATTATTTCAAATAAAATGATAATTATTACGGTTTCGGTAAATAATGTGAATGGTGTAATTTGCATTGCACTTGAAAGATGAATTAACAACATTCTTGAAAACATTTCTGGGTGAAAGCTTGCTACTGCAACATAAACTGCGGGCAAATATATGGCAAGAAAAAAACCTATATATTTTATTAATCGTATATAAGTCGCGTAATAAGGGCGTTGTGCGTAGTCATCAATAGTTTGAAAATTTTCCGAAAATAAAACGGGGACAACTAAAGCGAAAGGCGTTCCGTCAACTAAAATTCCAACTCGCCCCTCATTAACTTTTCCACACATAACGTCGGGCCGCTGTGTATAGGTTAAGTTTGAGAAAATTGACAAAGTTCGACCTTCTAAAAAAGGCTCTAAATAGCCTGTGTTTAACACCATTTCAAGGTTTATTTTTTCTAAGTCGGATTTAATTTTTGCAATAAGATTTGGCGAAACTTTGTTTGTCATATAAACTAATGCAATGTCGGTTTTACTGGCAGTTCCCACTTGCATTAGCTGTATTTTTAGATTTCCAGTTTTCATTCTTCTTCTTATGAGGGAAAAATTACTTCTTATTGTTTCAACAAATCCATCTTGGGAGCCTAAAATATTAGCCTCGGTAGTAGGTTCAGATACTCCACGTTTATCATAACCTTGTATCCCAAGACAAAATCCCACATCATAACCATCTAACAAAATAATAACAAAACCTGACATCATAAAACGCAGTAAATTTTCAAAATCAAATAAATTTACTCTATCAAAAGTCATAAACATTTTCCTGTTTAAGTGGTTATATAATTCCGTTGGAGTTGGATTTTTTTCAAAGGCTATATTCATTAAAGGGTGAAAAATCAAAATGCTCGCCATTTGGGTGGAAACCATACCTTCACAGCTTAACATTCCACATTTTATCCCACATATTTCAATTCTATTTACCATAAGGTCGGAGGTGCTGTGTGTTAATTCACGCACCTTTTTTATGTTATTTTCAAGAGAAAAGCATAATTTTGAAGAATTTGCGTTATCCATAAAAATCTCCTTTTTAAAAGTTGTATTTTAATTTTGTTAATACAGTATTTGCAAAAGCAAAATTTTTATACTGAATTTTCTAAGAAAAAAGGTTTAAAATAATAGAAATAAAATTAAAAAATTAAAATTGGAGAAAAATTATGTTTGTTATTTTAGCACGGGCAGTCATTTTATATATAATTATCATTATTTCAATAAGATTAATGGGGAAAAGGCAGTTAGGGGAATTGCAACCATCAGAATTAGTAACAACAATACTCATTTCAAACATTGCGTCAATTCCACTTGAGGACACTTCGATGCCAATGCTTATGGGGATTTATCCTATTTTTACTTTAATTAGCATAGATGTAATTATGTCGGCAGTTTGTATGAAGTCAAAAAGAATTAGGCGGTGGGTGTCTGGCTCGCCAAAAATTGTGATTTACAACGGGGAAGTTGATCAAAAAATAATGAAAGATTTACGCCTTACAGTAGACGATTTAGTGGAGTCGGTAAGAGAGCAAGGAGTTTTTGACATTTCCGAGGTTCAATATGCAATCATGGAAACAACAGGAAGCATAAGTGTTATGAAAAAAGCTGAATTTGAAAACACTACTCTAGGTGATTTAGGGATAAAAAAGACAACAAAAAATCCGCCTCAACTTATTATTGATGACGGAGTTTTAGTGGAAGAATCCTTATATAAAGTAGGTTTTAATGAAAATTGGCTTTATAAAACCTTAAAGGAAAATAAGGTTCATATAAAAAATGTGTTTGTATTTTCTTTAAATGAACAAGGTGAGTACACACTAATTAAAAAAGAAAATAAAAAGGAAAGGACGAATAGATGAGAAGATTTTATACTGCTTGCGGAATTGTTCTCACACTAATTATAATTGGAATAATAGTTTTAATTGGACTTAGTAACTACACAAAAAAGCTTTCTAATTCCTTAGATGAAGCTGTTATTCTTTGGGAAAGTGGAGATACAAGTGAGCTTTATACAAAAGTTGAAGAAATCGAAAACATTTGGAATAATTACAAAAGGGATATGGATATTACAATAAATGCAACAATGTTATCCGATATTTCCGCTTCGGTGGCAAGATTACGCCCCTTACTTCGATATGAAAATGATGAGTTCGCTTCAGAGTGTGCAAGTATAAAGTTTAGGGTAGAATTAATTTATAGTGAGTTTTTCCCGACTTTAAACAGTATATTCTAAAGAGTGTAAAAACAAAGAGTATTTACACTCTTTAGTTATTATCAAGTTCAGAAATAATCTTAATAAAACTTTCAACATCGCTAAAATGCTTGTAAACTGAAGCAAAACGAACATAAGCTACTAAATCAAGTTTTTTAAGTCCCATTAAAACCATATTTCCAATTTCGGGAGTGGTAACTTCACTTTTAAGCTGAGTCGCATAATAGTTTTCAATTCCGTCAACAAGCTCGTTAATTTGGTCGGGTGTGATAGGACGTTTCTTTACAGCAACTAAAATTCCAGCAATAACTTTTTGCCTGTTAAATTGCTCAAAACTTCCGTCTTTTTTCAAAACCATAAGCATAGGACGGTCGATAGTTTCATATGTTGTAAAGCGTTTTTTACAATTTGTACACTCACGTCGTCTACGTTTTTTTTCCTCACTATGTCTTGAATCAATAACTTTTGTATCATCTGTTCCGCAAAATGGGCATTTCATATTTCTTCATTCCTTTCAAGAAAAGAAGGAGTTTCTTAAACAAGTTCAGCCTTTTTGTCTTTAATACTTTGCAAAAATTCTTCGGCAATCCCACGCAAAAGCACGGGAATAACAACATTTTTCACAATTATATCAAATAATTGTTTACAGTCATCATAATTTTCTGTAAGTCCACCTGTTTTTGCAATTTCCATACTGTCAAAAAGGGTAGAAACTACCTCAATTCCATATAAACTCGATTTGTCCTTGTACATTCGGTAAATCAATCTCTTTTTTGCACGATACTTTTCATGCAGATAAACCTCGTTGTTATAACCTGTTAATAAAACTATTTCTTCCCTTTGAATTGTTGTAGATAGATGCATAGTAACACTTCCTTTACAAAAAATTTGAAAAGCCTTCTTTAACAATTATAAATTAAAAAAGTGGAAATGTAACCTGTTTTTCATCGCAAAAAACTACTGTAAATTTCAAAAAGTTGAATGAAAATATAGTTTAATACAAAGGTTTTTTTAATTCGACCTTGATTTGTCGAAAAGTTTAGCTATTTTGCATAGTCTAGAGTGATTTTATTTAGATAGTCTATATTTTTGATTAATTTGTTTTCATAATCCTCAAATCTATCTCGGTATAATTCTAGCATTATGCTTCCTGAGTAATTATTTTCTGTTAATGTCTTAATAAATTTAGTGTAATCTAGTACGCCGTCACCTAAAAACAAGCAATCTCCCATATCTCCATAATCGCTGATATGAATGTGAATGATGCTATCTTTTATTCCCTCGTAAAAACCGTAAGGATTATAATTTTTTCTTACTGCTTGTTTTGTGTCAAAGACAAATTTTAAGTCATCTTTAAGCTCTTTTTTCATTTCAAGTAAAAAAGGTAGCTCTCCACTTTTACATCTTGAAACATTTTCTTGAGCAACAGTTATTCCAAAAGTTTTTCCAAGGTCATAAAGTTTTTTAAACCTTTCAAAATAAAGTGCATTTTCGGTAATATGGTGGAGTGAGTCACCGTGAAAGACTAAAATTTTTGCTCCTAAAACATTAGCTGCTTCAAAATAATGCTTATAGTACTCCATAACATCGTCAAAACGTCTTTCATATGGAGAAAAAAACATAACAGGTTCACACCAAGAGGAAAAAGGGTGGATTGAAGGGATAGTTATTCCAAAATTATCCGCAGTTTTCTTTAAATCTAAAATAAAGTCTTTTTTAATTTCACAATGGGAATTGAAAAAGACTTCGCTATGTTTCACACCCATTTCGCCTACTTTTTCTAAGGCTTTTTCAGTGTATAAAGGGTAAAGACACGCTGTTGAAACACCGGGTTTAATCATAATAATGTCCATTCCTTTCAAAAATAATAAAAACTATTTTAATTATACTCTTAAAAGTCTTAATTGTCAATTTGTGGGCGTGGGGTTAATTTGCTAGAAAAAAAACGCAGAAACTACGATATTCATAGTTTCTGCTTAGGTTATAAAATTATATCAAACTTATAGGAGAAAAAAGATGAAGGTTTTACTCAATTTTTTCCTCTAAAAAAATTGCGGGTTGGAAGGGCAGAGCCCTCCTCGACCATCGCAATGGTCGAAATTCTTGAATAAAAAACTAGCTGTTGAAAATAGCAAGCGAACAAAATAAAAATGTCGCAAAAATCACAAAATAAGCAAATATTAACGAAGTAAGTATAGCAATAAAAGTCATAGTAAAGATATTTTTTGCGACGTTTAAAGTAGCATTACAAAAAATTGTATAATTTATTGTAATGCGGTCGATTTTATGAATTAATTGATAGCGTTCATACTTTTTAAAACATTTTCTAACCAGATTATTAAAAACCATTACCCCTTATCAATTTTAATTTTAGGGTAGTATTTTTTATCCAAATCCTTAATTTTCTCTGTTACAATAGCCTTTACTTCTAAATCTTTTAACATAAAATCATATGGAACTACTAGGTCGAAAATTATATTTGTACGAAGTTCGCCAACTACCATTCTAAAATCGTGTATAGTTAAATCTTTATGGATAGATTTTATTATACCAAAAACTTTTTCTTTACAAGCAAGCACGTTTTCATCTTCATTTGCAACAGGGTCCATATGAATTACACTAATGCAATTATATTTCTCGTTTAAATCTTCCTCAATTGTGTCAATTAAATCGTGAATTAAAATAAAATCACTTGTGGCTGGAACTTCAACATGCAAAGAAATTATACAAGAACCAAAACCATAATTATGAACTATCAAATCGTGCATTCCAATTATTTGATAGTAAGAAAGAACGTCTTTTGTAATATTATTTATTAACTCCTCATCAGGGGCTTCGCCTAGAAGTTTTGTTATGGTTTCTTTTATTGTGTTTATCCCTGAAATAAATATTAAAATTGCAACTAAAAGACCAATATATCCGTCAATATTTATGCTTGTAAGGCTGTAAATTACAATTCCTATAATAACAGCAAAAGTTGAAAAACAATCGCTTAAACTATCAGCTGCGGTAGCTTTCATTGCTGGGGAATTAATTATTTTTCCAATTTTTCTATTGAATAAGAAAAGCCAAAGCTTTACTAATATCGAGGCAACTAAAACGATGACTGGAACTATCCCAAAAGTAATTTCTTGTGGGTTTAATATTTTGTCTAAAGAGGTCATTCCTATTTCAAATCCCATTAAAAAAATGAAAACAGAAATTATAAACGCAGCGATGTACTCATATCTCCCGTGTCCGAAAGGATGTTCGCTGTCAGCGGGTTTTTCCGCAAATTTAAAACCTATTAATGTTATAATTGATGAAGCACTGTCGGAAAGGTTGTTTAATGCATCTGCAATGATTGAAACAGATGTGGTGAGAAGCCCTACCGTGAGCTTTGCTAGGAATAAAATTATATTTGCAACAATTCCTACAACTCCGCTTAACTTGCCATATTTCCCCCGTACTTTTGGTGAGGAAACATTTTTATTATCTTTTATAAAAAGTGATATAAGTAATGTTGTCACAATATCCTCCCTTACTTTTTATCTTCAATTCTTGATTTAAAAACGATTAGTTTGCTTATGAAATAATTTGCCACTAAAACAAAGATGCTTGCAAATATTTTTACTAACATTTCATTATATTGCAAATTAGTTATAAATATGAAAATGAATAGCATTTCAAGACCGAAAGAAAACAATCTTCCTCCACAAAAGGAAAAAAGTTGTAGAAAAAAAGCTTTTATTCCCTTTTCGTGTTCAGTAAAAACCCAAATCCTGTTTGTTATAAATGCAAATAATACTGCAAGCACCCAAGATATAAAGTTTGCAATAAATTCATTTGCATTAAACCCGTAAAGTGGAATAGCAAAAGAAACCATTGCGATTAAAGTTGTGAGTCCTCCGAAGAAAATATAAAGAACAATGTCTTTTTTCTTCACCCAAAGAGGTTTGAATATTTTTATTACAGGTAAATCAAATATGAAATCAAAAAATTTGTCTAGCATTATTGTTCCGTCCTTTTTTTATGTTAAATTTTGTTCTTATTCTATTTTAACCAAAAATGAGAAATTCTTC
>CAYJLB010000074.1:0-9325 GCA_964370845.1 uncultured Oscillospiraceae bacterium | reverse complement strand
AACGCCAGCCTGTCACGCTGGAGGTCGTCGGTTCGAGCCCGATTCGGGTCGCCAAGTGTTTTGCACTAGATGATGTTGGGACGATGAAAAGTCGTCCCAAACTATTGTCGAAATTATAATTTGCCTCTGTAGCTCAGTCGGTAGAGCAGTGGACTGAAAATCCACGTGTCGTTGGTTCGATTCCGACCGGAGGCACCATTTTTTTGCGGCTTTAGCTCATCTGGTAGAGCGCCACCTTGCCAAGGTGGAGGTAGCGAGTTCGAGCCTCGTAATCCGCTCCATTTTTTTGTTTTGCAAATGTCGAATTTTATAATATTTTGTTTAGAGCGTCGGAGGAATACTTCCGGCGTTTTTTCGCGTTCGCCCCTTTAAGGATTTAAAGTTATATCACAATAAATTCACAATTATTTTACATAAATTTCATATATTCGTATGTACAAAAGTTCAAACAATTATAATTATAAAAACAGAAAAGGGATAACCATTATGGTTATCCCTTAAGAATTAGCGAATTAAGCTTCTTCTTTCATTTTTGCGAAACATTCGCTACAATATACTGGTCTGTCTTCACGTGGTCTGAAAGGCACTTTAGCCTCTGCGCCGCATGATGCACAAACAGATGCAAACATCTCTCTGTTAGCTCTTACTGCTGTTTTTCTTGCGTCACGGCAGTTTTTACATCTTTGTGGTTCGTTAACGAAACCTTTTTCGCTGTAGAATTCTTGTTCTCCAGCTGTGAATATGAAATCGCTTCCACATTCTTTGCATACTAATGACTTATCTTCGTACATAATTTTTCCCTCGCTTAAAGTATTTTTGTGCCTGATCGGACTTTCACCGACACCTTTGTAAAACAACGCTCTGTAATTAAGCTACTTGGCCATATAAAACAATCGAAAAAACACATCTACCCTACTGCGATTGTTTAATCTTCCACTTTCCAAATCGAATTTAGCTTTCTCCTTATCCTTTGCATAGCGTTGTTCACCGACTTTTGCGATATGTCAAGCTTTAAAGCAATATTTTGATAAGAGTAACCCATGAGATAAAACCGGAAAATAGTCCATTCCTTCTTTGAAAGCAGTTCACTAATTTTGCAAACAACTTCCTGTATCTTTTCTTTTTCAATAACAATATTTTCAGGGGAAAAACTATTGCGAAAATTATCTTTTTCCTCAAAATCTTCATCACTAGTGTGAAAATCCACCCTATTTAATGCAGAAATTATATTATTATTAATACAAACATTTGCGTATGTAGCGAATTTATTACCACTAGCCACATTATAACTCTCGAACGCTTTAAAAAGTCCGATATAACCCTCTTGCACTAAATCGTCAAATTCGCTCATCATCGGGTTAAAAAGCTTAACTTTTGAAAAAACAATACGAGAATACCTAGCAAATATAATTGCAAAAGACTCATCCACTTCCTTATAATAAAGAAGTATATCTTCATCAGATAGTGTCATTAATTTATTAACATCAAGGGACAACTTACAACACCACCTAATATACTATTTAATAGTCTAACACTTTTACGCCAAAATGTCAAGGAAATATATCAATTTAATAAAAAATACATACTTATGTACATATTCGGTAATGTTTTTTGTTCACTTTTACAATAAAACATTATCATTTTTGTCGAAAATTAGATATTTTTGCTTTCCTTGTAAAAATATATCTCCACCAAAAATATCGTTAGCAACAACCAAAGGAAACTTGTCAACATAAAGTTTTTTTACAGACTCACACCCTAAATCCTCGAAAGCAACTACTTCACAACTTTTGATGCACTTACAAGCAAGCGCACCCGCACCACCAATTGAGCACAAATAAAGCCCTTTGTTTCGTACAATCCCGTCAACTACAGCGGAATTACGTTCACCCTTTCCAATCATAGCCATAAGCCCCATATCAAGGAGTTTAGGTGAATATATATCCATTCTGCTTGAGGTTGTAGGTCCACAAGAGCCTATAGGTCGTCCGTTTGAAGCTTGCGTAGGTCCAGCATAGTAAATAACGCCGTCTTTTATGTCAAAAGGCAACTTTTCACCCTTTTCAATTAGGGCGAAAATCCTTTTATGTGCAGCATCTCTGGCAGTATAAATATAGCCTGTAAGATAAATTTTATCTCCAACCTTGAAATTTTCAGCTTCTTCTCTTAATTTTTCACATAAAACTTCTTTAATTTCTTTCAAGCAAAAAATCCCTCTCTAATTTACAACTAACAAATTCGCTATTTATTTTTCATTAACAAAAATCCAGCCGCAGCTAATGTAATAAAAACTGCTACAGCTAAAGCAATTAACGTCCTCGCTCCAGGCAAATCCGCAACATTCATTCCATAAAAACTGAAAACAATGTTTGGAATTGCAATGATTATTGTGACAATTGTAAGCCTTTGCATCACATAATTGACGTTATTGGATATAATTGAGCCGTAAGCGTCCATCATCCCTCTCAAAATACTTGAGTAAATCGTGGACATTTCAACAGCCTGTTTAACTTCGATAAGCACATCTTCAAGCAAATCTTGATCTTCTTCATAAAGCCTTATAACCCTACCCCGAAGAATTTTTTCAAGGATAGTTTCATTAGCTTTAAGTGAAGTTGAAAAATATACAAGAGATTTTTCAAGCCCTAAAAGCTGAACTAACTCCTTATTTTTCATTGATTTACTGAGATTTTTTTCTAAAGAACTGGAAATTTTTTCAATTTGTTTTAGACATTGCAAAAATTTGCTGGCAATTCTAAGCAAAAGATTTAGTACAAACTGAGTTTTTAAATGCGTTTGGACATTCCTAATAAGCCCGCTTGAAAATTCGGACAAAACAAGGTTTTCTTTATAAGAAATAGTAAAAACACAGTTGGACTTTAAAATAATTCCCATAGGGGTGGTAACATATTGAATAGTATTTTCAGTTTGCTTTTCCACCGTTGGACTATCGACAATTATAAGCGTTTGATCATCTTCAAGTTCCACACGAGCCGATTCTTCTTCGTCAAGTGAGGAGTAGATAAATCCGCTATCTAATTTGTACTCGTCCACAAGTGTCGTAATTTCGTCAGGAGTAGGCGCAATTACGCAAACCCAACACCCCGACTCCATTCTATCAATTTCCACCACGGTATTATGTATCGTTTTATAAAATTGTATCATATTGACACCTGTATTTAATTATTTATTAACCTCTATTTTTAATCATTTTGAATATATCATCATAATATTCGTTGTTGTTGTTTCCCGCAGAAGCTGGGGAAGTGTTAAAAGTAGGGTTATTGTTTTGCATTGGAGTAGGTTGAGCTTGTCTAACAGGTTCTTGCATTTGAACTGGTGCAATAGGAGTAGGCGAACCATGTCCGTGACCGTCAAAGTCAGCAGCGATAACTGTAATTGAAACCATATCAGAAACATCTTCAATATATGAAGCACCAAAGATGATTTCAACATCAGGCGCAGCTGCGTTTTGAATAAGTTTTGATGCGTCATTAACTTCGTCAATAAGAATATCATCAGAAGCAACGATATTGATAAGTAGACGTTTTGCACCTTTAATTGATGTTTCAAGAAGTGGGCTAGTAATAACTTGACTTGTAGCTTCTTGAATTTTGTCTTTACCTTCACCATGACCAATAGCCATATGTGCGTATCCAGCACTTTTCATAATAGTAGATACGTCAGCAAAGTCAAGGTTGATAAATCCAGGATTTAAGATAAGGTCAGAAATACTCTTTACACCGCTTTTTAGTACATCATCAGCAAGCGCAAAAGACTGACGCATAGTGAGTTTTGTTTCGCTTGATAATAATTTTTCATTTGGAATTACAACAAGTGAATCAACGTGCTTTAATAGCTCGTTAATACCTTTTTCAGCTTGTTGCATTTTTTTAGCACCTTCAAAATTAAAAGGCTTAGTTACAACAGCAACAGTTAAAATCCCCATATCTTTAGCAATTTCAGCTACAACAGGAGCAGCACCAGTACCAGTACCACCACCCATTCCGGCAGTGATGAAAATCATATTTGCGCCTTTAATAGCCTCAGCGATTTCATCTTTACTTTCTTGAGCAGAGCCTTCCCCAACTTCAGGGCGACCACCCGCACCAAGACCGTGTGTTAATTTAGTACCAATTTGAATTTTTTCAGTAGCTTGTGATCTAGAAAGAGCTTGCGCATCTGTGTTCACAGCAATATAATCTATGTTTTTAACGCCAGCTAAAACCATACAGTTTAGCGCATTACCGCCGCCGCCGCCAACACCAACAACTTTAATTTTTACTTCACCGATTTCAGGTGATTCATATGCAAAAGCAACCATTTGACTTCCTCCCAATTTTACATTTTTTCATATTCATTAATTATAGTAACATAAAACCAATATAAATTCAAGTGTTTTAGCGAATTTTATAATATTTTTTCTTAAAATTTACTTATAAATTAAGTTTTTACTCTTTTAAAGGGTTAAATTGTAATTATTATCCAATAATTATTTGGTTTGGCTCTCTACCGAACTGGTCGAATTCGCCCTCAATTTTTTGAATAAACAAGCTTCCTACCATTGTTAATTTCCCTACAAAATCATCTTCAACAAGCTCATTTATAGTTTGCTTTATGATTTGAATTTTGTAATCAATATCGTAAGAACTACCAAGTTCAATAGGAATTCTATTGTCAAAAACTAAGACAATATTAAGCCTGTCCTCAATATTTATGTCAGTGATTTCAGTGAATTCATTTTCTTCAAGTGCAGTGAGAATTTCGTTTAAAGTTTCTTCTTTATTTGGGTCAACAGAAGTTATTTTTTGCCCAAAAGTAATTTCATTTGCTTCAAAACCATAAATTACGATTGTTTCACTGGTAGGAATTTCACTCCTCATTCCCATTACTTTGAAACCTTCACTGATGAGATAATATTCCCCATCTTGCTCTAGTTCAGCCATTTTTACGCAAGGTGTAACAGAAATTTCAATGCTACTAGGCAATCTCCTTCTAACATTAACAGTTTCAATAGCAGGGAAAGTGGCTAGAATTGTTTCTTCTATTTCAAAAACGTCGATTGCAAAAAGGTTGTCCCCCTCATTAACATCTACAACTGCGTTTATTTCCTCACTTGTATAGATACTTTCCCCTGTTATATTAACAGCCTCAAGCTTAAAAAACACAGTCGTAGATAAAATTATAACTGTCGCAACAATAATAACTCCGAAAATTATATAGTAAAGAATGAGATTTTTCTTATTTCTTCTTTTTTTAGGTCTTTTACTTCCATAAGGAACTTTTCCTGTATTTTGTTCTCTTGTTGGAACTTCAGATTTACCTTTCACTATATTTTTTCAACTCCTTTGTCTTGCTAAACTCCAAGTTTGAAGTTTTTAATTTTCAAACTAATCCCTAATAATCTTTCCACCAATGGAAGAAAGGCTTTTCTCAATACATTCATATCCACGGTCAATATATTTTATGTCATTCACTAAAGTTGTACCTTCTGCACTTAGTCCAGCAATTATCAATGCCGCGCCAGCCCGTAAGTCAGTAGCAAAAACGTTAGCTCCTTGTAATTTTTTCACACCGTTAACAACAGCTACTCTGCCCTCAATTTTAATGTCCGCCCCCATTCTGAGAAGCTCCCCAACATAACGAAATCTATTCTCAAAAATATTCTCAACAATAACACTTGTACCCTTTGCTTTAGCAAGACAAGCCATTATTATAGATTGAACATCTGTGGGAAATCCGGGGAAGGGCATTGTGTGAATTCTACCTACTGATTTTAACATATTTGGTGACATAAAGCAAACCTTATTTTCATATGGATAATATTTACAGCCCATTTCCTCAAAAGTTGACAAAACCGAGTGTATGTCTTTAGTTACAACGTTTTTTAGGACAACTTCTCCCCCTGTGACAGCCGCCGCCGCTAAGTATGTAGAAGCTACTATTCTATCGGGCATAACGGTGTATTCACAGCCGTGGAGTTTATCTACTCCAGTAATATAAATTGTGCTTTCTCCTTGACCTTTAATCTTCCCACCACAAAGGTTTAAAAAATTCGCAAGGTCAACAATTTCAGGCTCTCTAGCCGCATTTGAGATAACAGTATCTCCCTTAGCAAGCACAGCCGCAAGAATAATGTTTTCAGTTGCCCCAACCGAGGGCAAGGATAAATGAATTTTGCTTCCTTTAAGCTCCTTATCCACTATGCAGTATAAAAAACCGTGTTCTTCGGTAATTTTCACTCCCATTTGTTTAAGTGCACAAAGGTGAAGATCGATTGGTCTTGCCCCTAAATCACACCCACCTGGGAAAGAAAGTCTACATTTTCCAATTCGACCTAGAATTGCTCCCAAAAATACTATAGAAGAACGCATTTCCCTCATCAATTCGTCAGGTACTTCAAAGTCTTTAAGCCCCGCAGTATCAACAGTTACAACGCTGTCTTCCCTGTTACAATCGCAACCTAAATAGGATAAAATTCTACAAGCCGCAAAGGAATCAGATAACAAAGGACAATTATGTAAAATAGTTTTTTCCCCTGAAAGAATTGTTGCCGCAAGAAGTGGCAACGCACTATTTTTTGCACCATGCACAAATATTTCACCCGAAATCTTATTTCCACCCTCAACAATTAACTTTTGCATTGACTGCACCTCAATTTCTCTTGCATTTTTTCCATTTTAAAAATGGTTTGATAAAATATATTATGCAATAGAGAAAATTAAGTTACAAAAGGGTAGTTTCCATTTATTTATCTTTGATTAATTTTGAAATAACTTTATAAATTCGTTGGTTAGTGTCCTTAATATGAAGTTTTCTTGCATTTTCACTTAGCTTTTCCAACTTATCTTTATTATTGTAAAGTTCCATAACCTTTTCGATTAGCATTTCGCTTGTCAAATCTTTTTGTTCAATCAAGATGCCAGCTCCTGCTTTTTCTAGAACTAAACCATTGTGATATTGATGATTTTCCGCAACTATAGGCGACGGAATTAATATTGAGCCTCTCCCAGCGCATTGAAGTTCAGCTATTGAGCTTGCTCCACAACGAGAAATTACAATATCAGCCGCGGCCATACACGTTGGCATATTATCAATATATTTTTGTACTTTAAGCCTTTTATTTCCCTCTAATTTTACACCGTTATCAGTTAATTTTTTCTCGAAAGTATTTTCGCCCATTCCACCATAACTATGTATATGATTAATGTCTAAATTGTTTTTCTGTGTGTAAATTATAAGGTCGGAAACTGTTTGGTTTATAGCACCTGCACCCAAACTTCCCCCCGAAGAAAGAATTGTCACTCCTTGTGGGAAATTAATCTCACTTTTCGCAACTTCTTTATCCATTGTGGAAAAACCTTTTCTAATAGGAATTCCAGTTACTTCAAATCGAACGTTATCTTTGAAATACTTTTTCGCTGACTCAACAGTAAGCATTACAACATCAACGTGTTTTGATAAAAGTTTTGTTGTCACACCTGGAAAAGCATTTTGCTCGTGAATTACAGTTTTTATACCCATTTTAGCAGCTTTTAAAACAACAGGTCCACTTACATAACCACCCGTCCCAACAACTAAATCCGGCTTAAATTCTTTTATAATTTGCTTTGCCCTTTGTCCAGCCATTGCAAGATAAGAGCAAGCTTTTACATTTCTACCAATATTTTTTACATTAATTTTTCTTTGAAAACCGCTTACTTTTATTGGAGCAAAATTATATCCAGCTTTAGGAAGAAGTTTCGCTTCCATTCCATTTGGATTTCCCGCAAATAAAAATACTGCATCAGGGTGTTCTTCTTTTATGATTTCAGCTATGGAAATTGCTGGGTTAATATGCCCCGCTGTCCCTCCACCTGCAAGTAATACTCTAAGCATTATTTTCTCCTTTAATATTTATTCATCTTCAACCACTTGCCTTGATACAGATAAAACTACACCCGCACTTGCAAGTTGCATTACAAGGGCTGTACCACCATAGCTAAAGAAAGGCAAACTTATCCCAGTGTTTGGAATTGAGTTTGTTACAACAGCTATATTAAGCAAGGCTTGTAACCCGATTTGAACCGTTACTCCAATAATAAGCAACATTCCAAATTTATTTTTTGCAATAGAAGCTAGATAAAAGCCTCTAAAAATTAACAATATAAATAATAGAATTACCAATGCTGCACCGATAAATCCCATTTCTTCGCACCAAATTGCGAAAACAAAGTCGTTTTGGCTTTCAGGCAAATACAAAAACTTTTGTCTTGAATTACCAAATCCCATTCCAAAAAGTCCGCCCGAACCTATAGCAATTAGCGATTGTGCAGTTTGCCAAGTGTCCCCTTGCATATCGGAAAAAGGATTTTGCCAACTTTGCATTCTCGCACCAAAGTAATCATATCCTTGTACAAAATACAAGAATGCAACAACAAGTGCTAACCCGACTAAGCCAATAATTCCTATAGCAACAATATGAGTAATTCTTGTTCCACCAACGAACATTAAAACAACACCAATAGCAATCATAAGTATTGTAGCAGAAAGGTGAGGTTGCAACATAAGCACGCCAGCCACTGCACCTAAAATAATTCCAAAAGGAATAATTCCATACTTAAAATCTTTCATTTTTTCATAGCGGTTTGAAATCATGTATGAAAAAAGCAAAATTAAAGCAAATTTCATAATTTCAGAAGGTTGGAATTCAAGTCCTGCTATTTCAATCCACCGTCTTGAATCATTATGAGAAACTCCAAAAAACGAAGTAAATGCAAGCAAAAAGAAAGTTGGGATAAACACACCAAAGGCAATTTTTGCCTTATCTAAAAAATTATAGTTAACAAAAGAAATTACAATCATAGCCGCAATTCCAATAACTGCAAATCCGCCTTGTCTTTTTAGGAAGTAAAGTCCATCGTTAAAGTCACTCAAACCCTCACTATAACTAGCGGAAAACATTGCAACCATTCCAATTGTCAACAAGGTTATTACTAAAATAAAATAAGGTTTATCAAAATCTCTTGCTATATAAAAAATTCCGGACTTTGCTTTTTTTGAAGTTTTTTCTTTTCTTGTTTCAACTTTTTTATTTACAGAAGTTTTATTTCCCCTTGAAGTTTTAATATTATTCGAACTAACACTTATATTTCTTGTATGGTTAATTTTTTTTCTTTGTTCCAAGGAAAAACCTCCTTCCTTAACTCACTGACACTACACTATTTACTGTTTCAATAAAAAATGCAATTACTACTGCTGAGGATAATAGTGTAATTAATGAAAATACAATTACAATTTTATACTCACTCCACTTACTCATCTCAAAATGATGATGAATAGGGCT
>CAYJLB010000073.1:0-9489 GCA_964370845.1 uncultured Oscillospiraceae bacterium | reverse complement strand
TTTCGATGACGACATGGACGACGATGATGACGATAACGATGATTTAGACGACGACATGGACGACGATGATGACGATAACGATGATTTAGATGATGACATGGACGATGATGATGACGACGATGACGATATTCAAACTACAGCAACTACAGTGTCACAAGATGCAGCTAAACAAGCAGCTTTAGCACACGCAGGTGCAACATCAGGTAACATCACTGGTTACAAAATCTCTCTTGATGACGGAAAATATGACATTGAATTCACTTTTGACGGAAAAGACTACGATTACGAAGTTTCTGCTACAAGCGGTGCAGTAGTTGATTATGACGTTGAACAATTAGAAACTGAAGATAGTCAAGATGATGATGACGATGATGACGATGATGATGATGATAATGATGACGACGATGACGGTGACGATGACTAATTTTTGTCAAAATTGTAAAAACTGCCCTAAAGAAATTTAGGGTGGTTTTTGCTCATTAAAAAGAAAAATTTTGAAAGGGAATTGTAAAATTATGCCGATAAAAAATCAAAATAAGCAAAAAAATAAAAACAATAAAAAAATCAAAATTTTAATTGGAATTGGCGTTGGAATTTTAGTAGCTGTGATTTTATATTTGGTTTTTGTTATTTATATTCCCACAAATAAAATGTTTTTTAAAGCAGATTATGGAAAAACTGACCTTTCCGCAATGATTACTAAAGAAGTTTTAACTGATGAAGATTACGAGGAAATTTTTTATCAAACTGGGCTTGGAAAAATCGCTGTTGATGAATTATTTTCAAAGGGCGAGGAAGAAAGTTTATTTTTTTATCAAGAATTTTTCTTAAAAGAAAGAGAACCGAGCCGAAGATTTATTATAGACCCTGTTACCTATGTTATTGAAGCGGAAGATGAAAATGGAGAAAAAATTTATGCTCCCGAATTTGCTTCCTTAAAAGAGGGGGATATTTTAGTTTCAATTTGCACTTCTACTTTAGGATACCTTCACGGACATACAAGTATGTATCTTGGAAATGATCGAATTATAGAGTCTTACGCAATTGGGACATTGTCAAATACAAATACTATTAATAGTTGGGGAGGATACTCAAATTACGCCGTATTAAGGGTTAAAGAAGAAACTGATAAGCACGAAGAAGTTGCGATTTTTGCAGAACAATATTTGCAGGATAAAGCCTATTCCTTAACAGCGGGTGTTTTAGAGCAAATGGATTTAACTCACAACGATGAGGGATTTACAACCCAATGTGCGTTCTTGCCCTGGTATGCGTGGAATGAGTTTGGAATTAATATTGACGGTGATGAAGGGGCAATTGTAACGCCATTAGACTTGCTATTTTCCGATAAATTGGAAATTGTACAAATTTATGGCTTTGACCCCACTTTATTTGAATAGTAAAAAGGAATGATACAAAATAATGTATCATTCCTTTTTTATTTGTTATTATTTGAAAATCTCGTGATTTTTTGTGAGATTTTTGCGACATTATTGTTTGGTAACGGACGACCACAGGTCGCCCCTACAAAATCTGCCCTCGCAGAAACAAAATTACCCTCTTTTACTAAGTTCGGTGCGGGCAAGGATGCAACGTCACGTTGCCTTTTAATCTAAACCAAGTTTTTTTTCTAAAGCTTCTCTCACTGTGCGTAAAATTTTAAGCCTAGCAAACTTTTTGTCATTTCCCTCAACTATTACCCAAGGTGCGGTTACAGTGTTAGTTTTTTCAATCATTTCGTCTACTGCAACCTCATATTCGTCCCATTTTTCTCGATTTCGCCAGTCTTCATCAGTAATTTTGTGTTGCTTTTCGGGAGTATTTTGCCTATCCTCAAAACGTCGTAATTGCTCTTTTTTGTCAATGTGTAACCAGAACTTTATTACTACTGCACCCCAATTGGAAAGTTCTTTTTCAAATTCATTTATTTCAGTAAAGGCTTGTTTCCAACGAACTTCGGGAGCAAATCCCTCTAAACGTTCAACCATAACACGTCCGTACCAAGTGCGGTCGAATAGTGTGATATGCCCGTCTTTAGGTATATTTTTCCAAAAACGCCATAAATAATGATGTGCTAGTTCGTCGGCAGTAGGTGCAGCAACTGGAATTACGTCAAATCCACGAGGGTCAAGTGCCCAAGAAAGTCGCCTAATTGCACCACCTTTTCCCGCTGCGTCCCAGCCCTCAAATGCTAATACTACAGGAATTTTCTTTTTATAAATGTAACCGTGAAGCTCTTGTAAACGCTTTTTCTCAGCTTTTAAAATTTTCTTATAATCGTCATCACTAACACCTTCAGACAAATCAATATCTTTAAGTGGAGTAGTTTTTACTATGTCGAATTTCGCTTCTTTTCTGCTATGAACCATAGGCACACCCATATCTAAAGCAGATTTTATTTTATTAACCAAAAGTGACAGCATGGTATATGAACCAAACCACCTTTTGTTATTATCAATATATTCCCACTTTGCGTGGTCGAAATCGGTTTTTTCGATAAAGGAATTTATAATTTCCAATCTATCATTTAATTTCTCATTTCCAACCCAATCGTGTTCGGAAACTCTCCAAGCGGTAGAAGCATTGTCCTGTAGGGCTAGTAAACGTTTTTGTTGCTCTTGTTTTGTTATAGAAAGAAATAATTTTATTACTAAATATCCGTCATCACAAAGTTGACGCTCAAAAGTATTGATAGATTTTATATATGAATTTGAAAGGCTATTATCTTCATAAATTTTATTAAATGCAATATTATACCAGCTATGTTCAAGTATTGAAATCTCACCATTTGAAGGAATTGTTCCCCAAAACGGGTGTAAATATGGTCTTCTTACGTCTTGTGGAGCTGTCCCTGGTCTTGTATAAACCTTAAAAAGTCTAGGGTCAAGTTCGGAAATAATTTCAGAAAGCGCATTGCCTTTTCCAGATGCTCCAAGCCCTTCAAGTAAAATAATTACAGGAAGTTTAGCTTCTTTTAGCTCCCTTTGTAAATTAGCAAGTTCTTTTTTTAGGAATTTAATTTGTTCTTTAGCTTCGTCTTTTGTTATGTTTTCATTTAAAACAGCTTTTTCGTTCATAATATTTTAACAATCCTTTCTATCTTTTACAAAAAATTAAATTTTTAATTATAATTATTATACACTTTTTATATTAAAATGTAAATAGTAATTTTTATTACAATTTTTAACTAAAAAAGTATTGACAAATGGGGAATAATAGTGTATTATATCATTAGTACAGCGGTACAATAATACAACGATACAAAAAGGAGGGATATTGTGTCATGGAAGTTTAGTAACAATAAAGCTATTTTTCAACAGATTGTGGATATTATTATTAAAGACATCGTAAGTGGAAAGTATAAAGAGGGGGAAAAATTGCCCTCGGTAAGGGATTTATCTCTTGAGGCGGGAGTTAATCCTAACACAGTTCAACGTGCTTATATGGAAGTTGAGCAAAAAGGGCTTATTTATACTAAACGTGGAGATGGACGATATGTTTCCGAAGATGTTTCCTTGATAAAAAGTCAAGCTGACGATAATTTGGAGAAAGCTATTAAAAGTTTTATTGGTAATTTAAGGGAAATGGGATTTAGTGATAAAGAGATTTTAAACGCAGTTTCTTTAGAGCTAAAAGGTAAAGAAAATAGTATTTAGAAGGGATTGATTACTTAAATGAACAAAATCGTAGAATGTAATGCACTTTGCAAAAGGTATAAAATGACTTTTGCTTTAAACAGTATGAGTGTGAGTATCGAAAAGGGAAGAATCGTTGGTCTTCTTGGACCTAACGGAAGTGGCAAAACAACTTTAATTAAAATTTTAAATGGACTTTTAGTTCCTGACTCAGGTCAAGCGCTAATTGATGGAAAGAAAATTGGTGTTGAAACTAAAAAAATCGTTTCTTATTTATCTGATAAAAACTTTCTTGAAAAAGAAAGAACTATTATGGAATTAATCCAGTATTATCAAGATTTTTATCAAGATTTTAGACGTGATAGAGCTTTGGAGATGATTAAAAACTTAGGGCTTAATTTAGCGTCAAAAGTTAAAACGTTATCAAAAGGTAATAGAGAAAAAGTAGGTTTAATCTTAACTATGAGCCGTGAAGCAGAGCTTTATTTGCTTGATGAACCTATTGCGGGAGTTGACCCTGCTACTCGTGATTATATTTTGAACACAATAATAAAGAATTATAACCCAACCTCAACTATTATTATTTCTACACACCTTATTGCTGATATTGAATCAATATTAAGTGATGTTTTATTTATCAAAAACGGTGAAATTGTTCTTGCAGACTCTGTTGATAATATCCGTGAAAGAGAACAAAAAAGTGTAGACGAACATTTTAGGGAGGTATTCAGATGTTAGGAAAATTATTAAAATACGAATTTAAAGATATTTATAAAAAAATGATTTTATTTTATGGGGTAGCATTTTTGACCGCTATTATAACAGGCATTACTTTTTTATTCGCACATCATGAAAACTTTGTCTTTGGTATGATAAGTGGTTTAGCTACAATGATGTTTTTTGTTGCAATGGCTGCGTTGATTTTTATGTCATACATAGTGGTAATTTTACGCTTTTATAAGACAATGTTCTCATCTCAAGGGTACTTAACACATACACTTCCTGTTTCACCGATGCAACTTTATTTTTCTAAGTTAATTGCTGGAATGGCGGCTGTTATAACAACTTTAGTTTGTGCTTATTTATGTGGCGAATTAGTTTTCCAATTTTTCATTAATTCCGAATCGGGAGCATTTGTTGGAGAAAATTCCCTTGTTGAAGTTGTTGTAGAATTTTTTAATATCATATTTGCATATGCAACTGAATATATATTCCATTTATTTTTATCAATGGTTATAGGTTTATTTACATTCTTAATTATGGTATATTCTGCAATTTGCATTGGACAAAAAGTTGGTATGTCAATTCTTGCTTATATCGCTTTGAATTTTATTATTCAATTTATTAGTTCAATAGTAATTATTGTTCCTATGGTATTTATTTATGGAACAGAGTATTTAACTGATGTAGCTTTAGTTGATGCACAAATAACGACTTTTACATTATCAAATATTCTTTCTGTTGTAATTATGGTGGCTTTAATTTTTATAAGCCGTTATAAAATCACTAAAAAGCTTAATTTAGAATAATTCTCCCCCCTATAAAAAATAGCGACTGTCACTTAGGTTTTATCCTTTGTGACAGTCGCTATTATTTTTATTAATTAATCAAGTTTTATACTATAATTATTTAACTTTTTTTGCAACGATTACAGCAGCAGCTAATGCAACAGGGATTAGTGCTAACGCAACTGGAGCAGAACCTGTTTGTGGTGGTTCGTCATCGTTGTTGTCATCGTTAGTTGTACCTTCAGTAGTACCAGCTACATCTTCATCTTCTGTAGTTGTTTCTTCTTCAGTTGAACCATCTGTAACATCTTCATTTTTGATGTAAGAGATTGAAACTAGGTCATAACCATTTAATTCAGCAGGAATTGAGTGGAAAATATAGCTCATTGAAGTAATGTTACCAGCGAAATCGTCCATACCGCCCATAGCAGAAACTAGAGTTTCCCAGTCGAAAGATACTTTGTTATCAACGATATCAGTAGCTTGAACTAATTTACCTGTAGTTTCCCAGTTAAGTGCAAGACCAAAGTCTTTAGCAGTTACAGTAGTATCACCAAGTGTAATATCTTGGTTTGGAAGATCAGGGTCAGTAAGTGAACCATCAGTGTCAGCATCAATTACGTTTGGAGCGAATTCGATTACAACTCTACCATTTTCAGCGCCTTGGAAGAAGTTGTTTGCGTGTTGAACGAAAGCTTTGTCGATTTTACCATTGTTGTCATAAATTTCTGACAACAAAGTAACTTCTGTTTCATTTACAAGAGTGTAAGTTTTTTCTTGTACAGGAGTACCAGTTAGTTCAGTTAATGTTTCGAAAGCTTCAAAAGCTTCGATGTTTGTTGCAGTACCAGCAACATCGATTGTTACAGCAAGAGTTGTAGCATCTTTATCAGCAACGTCAATTTTTTCTGATTCAATAGTGAGTTTTACATCATCTATATATTCATCAGTAGCAAATGCAAGTTCGTCCTCGTCAATAAGACCGCTTCCTGAAACGATTGAAACTGAGAATACTTTTTCATCAGTTTGTTTTTCAAATACAACATCTTCTGTACGAACAGTTTCATCAGTTGTATTAGCAATTTTAACAGTACCGCTAACTTTTTCAATATTATCTTCACCGAAAGTTAGTGTAATGTCGCCTGCTGTTGGAGTTAAAGTAACATCTTGATATCCTGTTGCAGATTTAGAGTATGTGCTTCTCCATTGGTATTTGTGTAGTTCGTATGTTTCTGATGTAGCCTCCGCAAAAGCTGTAGTAGCCAATGCTGAAATTGCAAGTGTAGCAGCAACTGTGCCGCTTAGTAGTTTTTTCATGTTCATGAAAAATGCCTCCTTAGGTTTTTATTGTATTTTCTCGCAAACCAAGGTGTCACTTTCCTTTTGAATTAGTAACTATTTTTCTTATAGTTTTTATTCGGAAATTTTCTCTCTCGTCATATTGCTTTTCAAGTATAACATAGAAAAAGCTTCTTGTTGTTAATTCAAAATAAACAAATTGTAAACAAACTTTGTACAAATTGCATAAATATATAAACTTTTATAAATTATAGTTTGTGCAATTTACATAAATTTACAATTTTTCAAAATTTTATAAAATTATCAAAAATTTTACTGAATTTCCATTTCAATAAATAAGGAAATTATTCATCAAAAGTTCGAATTCTAAGAGGAACTCCAAGTTTTTCCGACAATTCTTTTGCTTTTTCGATTTCTTCCTCAGCAATTACGTCCACAACACTTACTATTATAGAAGGAATATATTTTTTACAGTCCAAAATAAATTCTTGCATAGCTTCAAAAGCTTGTTCGCCAAAAACAGGCTGAGTTACCTTTAAGTATTCCTCCTTGCTACCTGCATTAAGGCTTATTGAAACTATATCCACAATTCCCTCAAGCAAATGTGCTGTAGGTTTGTTGTTCACAAGGTCAGAAAGTCCGTTTGTATTAAGTCTAACAAGAGTATTCGTTTTAGATTTAATATATTTCCCACTTTCGATTAATATATCTAATGATGCAGTAGGTTCGCCAAAGCCACAATAAATTATTTCATCATAGCTATTTAAGTCCTTTTTATAAAGTTCATCAAGAACTTCTTTAGCAACAGGTTCATGTTCAAGCCATAAAGGATCGGAACCATATGCATTGTCGCTATTATTTCTTATGCAAAAAGTGCAAGCACAAGGACATTTATTTGTTATATTTAAATATAACTTGTTTTGTATTTCATATAGTATAGTCATTTATAGGACATTCCTTTCATATGTAAAAGCAGAAAAGTTCGGTTAAAAATAACGTGTAAGACCGACAACTTTTCCGATTACTTCAGCGTTTTGAGTAATGATATCTTCCATATTGTCATTTTCAGGTTGAAGTCTAAAGTGTCCGTTTTCTTTATAAAAACGCTTTACAGTAGCTTCCTCACCGTCGCAAAGAATAACTGCAATCTCTCCATTAGAAACAATTGAAGTTTTTTCAGCAACAATTATATCACCGTCGAAAATTCCAGCATTAATCATACTTTCGCCTTTAATTTTAAGTGCAAAAAGTTCGCCATGATAATTTTTAGGAGGATTAAAGTTTAAATAATCAGTAATTTCTTCAATTGCAGTTATAGGTGTTCCGGCAGTGACAGTTCCAACTAAAGGAACTGTATAAGAATTTCTTCCCACAATTTTCAAAGTTCGGCTTTTATGGTCTAATTTTTCAATATATCCAAGTTCAATAAGTTTTTGAATTGCCCTTTGTGCAGTAGCGGTAGATTTAAACCCGAATTCACTGCAAATCTCGCGAACGGACGGAGGGTAGCCAAGTTCAATTCGTGAACGTATAAATTCTAAGACTTTTTTGTCTTTTTCTTTTATTGTCAACATAAATTTCAATCCTTTCTAATTATTTATTACCAAGTTTCTCGCAAATCATTTTTGCAACTTTATTTACATCTCCACAGCCAAGAGTGATAACTAAATCTCCCTCTTGAGCAAAATCACAAACAAAATCACAAGTTTCTTCAAAGGTAGAAAACCAAACACTGTCATAAATTTTGTCCGCTAAATCACTAGAAAAAATGTTATAAGTATTCACTTCTCTTGAACCCATTATTTCAGTTAAAACCACTTTATCAGCAATAGATAAAACGTTTGCAAATTCGTCTAAGTGTGCAAAAGTTCTTGAATAGGTAAAAGGTTGGTGTACAGCAACTATTCTTTTGTAGTCCATAAATTTTGCCGCTTCAAGGGTAACTTTCACTTCCGCTGGGTGGTGTGCGTAGTCATCGCAAATTGTTATTCCATCAATAACAGCTAATTTCTCAAAGCGACGTTTTGCTCCACAAAATTTCTTTAGTCCTCTTTGCATATCTTCAACATCAACATCACAATAAATACTAGTCAATATTGCAGCAGTTGCATTTAAAACGTTATGCACGCCAGGAACGTAAAGGATAAATTCACCAAGGAATTCCGATTGGAAATAAACATCAAATTTTGTATGAATTCCATTTTGCTCTTTTATAACAGCAAAACAGTCATTGTCTTTATTTAAACCAAAAGTTAAAATATCTTTTCCCTCGCCATAAGGTTTTCCTTCATTAGAAAAAGAACGTGCTACTGCTTTTTTTGAATTTTCGTCATCACCATTTACAATTATTGCTTTTGTTGTAAGTGAAGAAAATTTTGCAAAGGAAGTGATTATATTATCCAAAGTTTTGAAATAATCAAGATGATCTTCGTCAATATTTAATATAACAGAAATATCTGGCGACAACTTTAAAAAAGTGTCTACAAATTCACAAGCTTCACAAACCATTGTGTCACTATTTCCTGCTATACCGCTTCCGTTTATACAGTCAAGTTTTCCGCCGATAACAGCGGAAATATCTTTGTTTGCCTCCACCATTATTTGAGTTATCATAGAAGAAGTTGTAGTTTTTCCATGAGTTCCGCTTACACAAATAGCATTTTCATACCAAGTTGTAACCATTCCAAGAAGCTCGCTTCTTTCTAAAACTACTGCTCCCGATTTTTTAGCAGCAATAAGTTCAGGGTTATCACTCATAATAGCGGCGGTGTGGACAATTAAGTCCGCCCCCTCAATATTTTCTGCACGTTGACCAAGAAAAACTTTTATACCAAGTTTTCTAATTGCATCTAATGTATCTGTTTCATTGTTATCAGAACCTGTGAGATAATATCCTTTTGCAAATAAAATTTGTGCAAGGGGATACATTCCCGAACCGCCTATTCCAATAAAATGTATATGTTTTTTTCCTATAAGAATATTGTTCATTATAATTTTCGTCCTTTCTAAAAATACTTGTCAAAATTATTATACAACATAATTTATTA
>CAYJLB010000072.1:0-9517 GCA_964370845.1 uncultured Oscillospiraceae bacterium | reverse complement strand
TTCTTGTGCTACTGCTAGTAAATTTTCTTCTGGTGTCATTTTTGGCACTTCGCAACCAGCTGCCACAATATTATTTGCTGAACCCAAATTAATTGTATCTCTAACAACTTTTCTAATGCTTTCAGGTGTGCCTTGAAGTAAAACTTGTACAGGGTCATAATTTCCACTAATAGCTGAAATTCCCTCTAAAGCTTCTTTTGCTACGTTAATATCTACAACATAGTCAACGTCAACTATATCAGATTTTAATTTTGCGATATATGGCATTGCTGGAGTGATATTTCCACAAATATGAAGTTTAGTTTTTGCCCCAGCCTCATGAATGTCATTGATTAATTTTTGCTGATAAGGGAAAGCGAATTCCTCATATAAAGACGGTGAAAGTAGGGACGCCGCCGCATCTCCAATACCAATTATGTCAGCGCCAGCTTTAATTTGTTCAAGGGCAAACAATTTTGATTGGTTATAACAAATATTTAAAAGCTCGTGCATTTCATCTTCATAATCGTACAAATTCATCATAAATTCTGACATATCCATAACGTCACAGCTTTCTGCAACTGCGCCCTCTACCCAGCCGATAATCGGAACTTGTCCAGCTGATTTTTCTTTGAATAAGCGAATAGCTTCCACTCTATCAGTCATTCTTCTGCCCTTTGAAGGGTCAATCCATTTTAACTTAGCAATATCAGCCACATCGGTGATAAGATGTTCTTTTGCATAAGGCACGTCATCGTGAGGAATTTCTACCTTACAACCAAGCCCCTCAGCCTCTCTCATTGGGTCAGAAATTGCACAAAATGCATCAATTCCAAATTTTTCATGACACACTAAATTTCCTTCTACAAGCTTTTTGTAATCGGTTACATACTCGCTATAAGGAACACCGATTTGCTTTGCAGCAAAAAACATAACAATATTTAAGTTAGGCAATCTATCAACTGGTTTGCCTGCTAATCTGTTGAATAATCTTTCATATGAGTTCATAATATACTTTCCTTTCAACTTTTTTGATATTCTACTGAAAAACTCCAGTAGAATATCAAATGTATTGTTTTTCGTGTAACGTTTTATATTTGCAAATTTTCTTAATTATATTACTTTACAATTAAAAAATCAAGTCCTTTTAGAATAATATTTTCACCAAATTTCACTTCTTCATCAGTGAACAAATTAGTCATTTTTTTGCCTTTTAGGATTTCAGGTAGAGAAATTTCTTTTTCAGTTTCATTATTATTAATGATAACGAAACAGCTTTCTTCCCCAGCAATTTTTTCAAAAATAACAATATTTTCTTCATCAGAAACTGTTAGCCAGTTGTAATCTCTTGACTTAAATGTATCGTTTTCTTTTCTTAATGCAATCAATTTTTTCATAAATGAAAGCATATCTTTGTCTTGCTTATCATCTTCCCAAATCATTGGAGCACGGCTTTCTCCGCCACTATTTCCCATTCCTATTTCATCGCCATAGAAAATACAAGCTGAACCACAATACGTCAATAATAACATATAACAAAGTTTTACTTTATTCTTATCCCCTTTACAAATATCAAGCAATCTTGGTACATCGTGACTTGAAATTAGGTTAAACATATGCTCAGTAATTCCATTTGGATATTTTGTCAAAAGTTCAACCATTACTTTTTGGAACTGTGTTGGAACAATTTTCTTAACTTGTTTGTTTTCAGGAGCTACAAGACCCCAAATATTGTTCATAATTCCGTAGTTCATAACTGTGTCAAATTGGTCGCCTTGAAGCCATGGATATGAGTCGTCCCAGTTTTCACCCATTATATAAACGTCAGGGTTTGCACCTTTTACAACTTTTCTAAACTCTCTCCAAAAATCGTGAGAAACTTCGTTTGAAACGTCCAATCTCCAAGCATCAATACCAAATTCTTCCACCCAGAATTTACCAGCATTAAGCAAATGTTCTTTCATTAAAGGGTTACTTGTGTTCATTTTTGGCATATATGAAGTGTATCCAAAAGTTCTGAAATTAAGGCCGTAACCGTCCTCGTGTTCGTAATCGCCATTTTCATCAATTTCTGAATTAATGATAGGTTTATTTTCATCTAAAATATAAAAACAATCGTAATATTTAGAGTTTTTTCCATTTTTAATAACGTCTTGCCAAAAAGCGTGACGTGGTCCACAGTGATTAAACACTGCGTCAAGCATAACTTTCATACCAAGTGAATGAGCTTTTTCCATAAATTCCTTAAAAGCTTCATTTCCACCAAGGGAGTCTGCTACTTTGTAATAATCAGTTGTGTCATATAAATGCCAAGATTTTGCCTCAAAAATTGGTGTCATATAAATCCCGTTTACACCAAGTTCTTTTAAGTAGTCAAGTTTTTTTATTAAGCCCTTAAAATTACCGCTAATATTATCTTTACTCGCTTCACCATTATCGCTGAAACAAGTTGGAGTAACTTGATACCAAATCATATCTTTGCTCCAATCAGGAGCTTTGTAAATATCTTCCTCATTTAAGTATGGGAAGTTAAACATATTAAAAGTATTATCCTTTGCAGTTGGATTTTCTGCCAAATTTTCGTTAGAATTACAGCCATAAAAGATTTCTTCATCATCTTTTGTTGTAATAATAAATCCGTATCGAATTCTTTTTGTGTCAAGTCCTTTTAGTTCGCAAAACCATATATCGTGAACTCTGTCTTCGCCTTCGTAAATCATTTCTCTATTTTGATAAGTAGAAACATCATAAACATAAGCATCAGAATTCTCATCTTTCACCCAGTTAAAAGGGTCAGCCCCTCTTACAACTATTTTTTTAACTTCGCCTTTTCCCGTTTTCATTCTAAGATGTAAAGTAGTTTCGTCATACATATAAGAGTATCTACTTTTAGTTTCGTGTACAATTGATGCAATATTCATTTTGATTTCCATTCCTTTCAAATTCTAAAGAGGTTTCTATAAAAATAATGGGGCAATGTAACATTGCCCCATTAAGGTTGTTGCATTTAATAATGCAGTTATTTAATTTGTTATTAAAACTCGCTTAAATTATTCAGTTGCAACCATTGCGTTAAAGTCAGCAATGATTTTTTCTTGTGTTTGTTCAGGAGTTAAATCTCCGTCCCAAAGTGATGCGAATGCAGCGTCAGTAATTGACCAGATGTAGTTCATTCTTGGAACTGCTGGTTGTGGAATTGCACTATCAAAGCTGTTTGCGAATTGTAATAAAATTTCGTCATCTTTTAGACCTTCGATTTCAGCAAAGTCTTTTCTAGCAGTGATATTTTTGTCAGTTTCGTATAAAGTAGCAGCAGCATCAGCTGAAGTTAAGTATTGAGCAAATAATTGAGCAGCGATTGGGTATTCAGTGTAGTAGTTTACATAGTGATGAGTAACACCAGCCCAAGGTTTAGCTTCTTCTCCACCGAAAGTTGGGTGAGAAATAACGCCATAGTTCATACCTGATTCATTTAAAGAGTTAATGCTCCAAGGACCTACTTGATAGTAAGCAGTGTTTCCGTCTTTAAAGTTTTGTTCTAAGAATTGTGCCCCAGCCATTGTCATATCAGCAGCTTTGATTGGTGTAGCTTGAGCAGCCATTTGTAGATTGTATAGACCTTGTAGGAATTCAGGAGTGTCAAATCCAGCATTGTCATTGTCATTTCCGTCAGCACCAAATAGGTAAGAATCAGCAGCTGAGAAGAATGGGTAGAATGCATATACACCTAATGAATTTAAGTAGTAGAATTTGTTTTCAGCTGGGTTGTTGTAGTCAGCAGCAGCAGCGAAGATTTCTTCATAAGTTGTAGCTGGAGTTTCAACTAAATCTTTGTTGTAAGCAAGTGCAGTAACATCCATTGCAACTGGGAAACCATATGCAACGCCGTCATATGTACCTGAAGCCATTGCAGAAGTAGCAATTTCTTCGTTCATTTCAGCAGCGATAGTTGGATCCATTTCAAGAATTACACCAGCGTTTACTAAGTGAACAAGACCTTGGTGTGAACCCCAAACGATGTCAGCAGCATTTCCTGCAGGACCTTCAAGCATTAGTTTTGAAATTGAGTCAAAACCTACTTCTTCAACTGTTACAGGAATACCGTATTCAGCTTCGAATTTTTCAGCCATTGCAGTAGCAAAAGTTGGTCTATGTGCCCAAATTGTTAATTCTGCACCTTCTTCAGGAACAAGTCCTACTGGTTCAGCTTCAGTTGTTGCTTCTGTTTCGTCGCCATCTCCCGCTGGAGCAGCAGTTGTTGTTGCAGCAGTTGTTTCATTTGTTGCTGGTGGTACTTCGCTAGTACAAGCAGCAAAAGTAACTAACATACTACAAGCCAAAAATACTGATAATAATTTTTTCATTTTTAAATCCTCCATAATGTTTTTTCATTTTTGATTTTTTATTATACGGAATATTGTAACTTATCACAATATTCCGTTATAACCTTTTTTGTGAATGATTTTATCCTTTGTTTGCACCAGCAGAAATACCTCTTACAAGGAATTTTTGGAATATTAAGAATAAAATTGTGATAGGAACGCCGATTACGATTGCACCCGCAGAGAACAATGTACTTCTTACTTCTTCAGAACGAGCGATAAATCCGAATAGTCCAACTGCAAGAGTTTTTTGCTCATCTCTTGATAAAAGCATACTTGGTAGAATATAGTCCATCCATGGGGACATAAACTGACTTACAGCAACATATGTAATAATTGGTTTTGATAAAGGTAATACGATTTGGAAGAAAGTTCTAAACTTACCAGCTCCATCGATATAAGCAGCTTCATCAAGTGCTTGTGGAATTCCGTCTAAATAACCTTTTACAAGCCATGTGTTATAAGGAATTGCACCCGCTACATAAATAATTACCATTGAAATTGGATTTCCTATTAAACCGATAATTGAGAATAATGTGTAAATCGCAGTCATTGATAAGAAAGTTGGGAACATTGATAGTAAAAGGATTGACATAAGACTTACTTTTTTTCCTTTAAACTTAAATCTTGACATTACCCATGCTGTAATCATTACAACTAAAACAGATAAAACTACATTTAAAACTGCAATTTGCAATGTATTCCAAAACCATTGAATGTACGGTGTTTCTTGAAATAAGTATACATAATTATCTAATGTAAATTCCGTTGGAATTAATTTTGTTTCAGCTAGAGTAACCGATGAACTAAAAGAGTTTAACACAATTAAAATCATAGGAATTAAAACTAATAAAGCTACTATAGTTAATTCAATATAGGCTAAAGATTTTCCCAATTTATTTTTCATTTATAGATTACCCCCTTACTAAATATTTTTGAATGAAGCAGTTCTTCTTAAATTCCAAACTGAAAGTACAGCTATGAACATAAAGATTAGAATACTCATTACAGAAGCCATTGCATATTGTTGTTGGTTTAGTGACAATTCATAAATCCATGAAATCAAGATGTCTGTATCCCCTGCGAAAGAGTAAGATGAATTTGCAGGTCCACCATCTGTTAGGAAGTAGATTGTACCAAAACCATTAAAGTTAAAGGAGAAATTCATAATAAGTAGTGGTGCTGTTGCTGTGAAAATATGTGGGAAAGTGATATGTTTAAATTGTTGCCATTTATTTGCACCATCAATGCTTGCAGCTTCATACCATGAACTATCTGCACTTGAAAATACACCAAGCATCATAAGCATAAATGATGGGAAACCTAGGAAAATTGCAACTAATATTACCACAATTTTTGCAACAGTTGGGTCAGTTAAGAAAGGAATTGGTGTATCAATAATTCCAAGTTCTAAGAAAAACTGATTAAGCTGTCCAAATTGCGAGTTAAGAATTGTTCTAAAATAAAGCAAAGTAACCATTGCAGGAACCGCCCAAGGTAAAATCAAAATACCTTGATAGAATTTTTTGGATTTTTTTCCAATGCTGTTTAATAGTACAGCTTGCAACATTCCAAAAAAGTATGAACCTAAAGAAACTACTACCGCCCAAATTACAGTCCAAAGCAAAATGCTTCCGAAAGTGGAGCTCCAAATTGGAACAGTGAATAATTTTCCAAAGTTTTCAAGCCCTACCCAAGATACTAGGTTTGCAGGTGGCATTGCGCTAATACCATAATCAGTAAAAGCAATTAAAACAGTTGAAATAATTGGTAAAACTGTTACTGCTAAGAAAAGAATTGCCATTGGTGATAAAACAAGTTGTGGGAAAGAACGTTCCATTTGCTTTTTAAAGTATTGTTTTGAAGTAATTCTAAAGCCCGTTTCTTGTTGGAATTTTTGAGTTGAATACGCATCTTTAATTATGTATATAGCAAGACATGCAAATAAAAATACCATAATTATTGCAATTACACCAGTTACCATTAAAGTGATTGAGTGGTCTTCACGTCTTACTTCACCTAAAGTGATGATGCCCCATAGACCTCTTGTAATAAATCCTCCATGTACTCTAAAGTCGAATTGAGGAACCATTCCCATAAAAAAGTGAGGTATGTATCCTGTTGCAAGTTCAATAGATAAAACTGCTAATTGTGCTATAAAGAACACAATGCCTTTTACTTTTTGCTCACATAGGAAATATTGCCCACTCCCCCAAACAATTGCTGACATAACCGCTGCAATAATCGGTAGATTTTTGTTTGCTTCTTTATTCATTCTGCCACGCCTTTCATAATTAATTATAACAATTACTTTTTCGTGTAACGTTACATAGATTATGTTATTTATTATATCAGTTCACATTTGATAATTCAATAGGTATTTTATCTAATCTTTAACATATTTTTTGTTCATTTCACACAAAACTATTACAATTATACACTATTTTAACACAAATCTAAGGCTTCCACCATAAAACAAAGCGAATGTTACGTTTTATGAAATTACACAATAATTATGTTTCACATTATGAAATTTTACTAAATTTTATAAAAAAGTAAAAAAACACTTGTAAAATCCCTATTTTTTGCTATAATATTATTAAAGAGTATTAGCAATTAATGTTTTTTTCATATTTTATAGTATGCCATAAAACATTTTATAAATTATATAGTTGTTTTTTTGAAAGGAGTGTTTTTTATGCCAACAATGAAAGATGTAGCAGAACGTGCTGGTGTTTCTATTAGCACAGTAAGTAATATTGTAAATAAAGTAAAAACTGTAAACAGTAATATCGTAAAAAGAGTAGAAGATGCAATGTTGGAGCTAGGGTACAGTCCTAACGCAAGCGCACAGGGACTTCGCAGTAAAAAAAGCAATCTTTTTGGAGTAGTTGTCCCTGACATAACGGACAGCATTTACACTGACTTCCTCCGTGGAATTGAAGAATACGCAAAGGCAAAAGATTATCGTGTGGAAGTTTATACAACAGGTGATTTAGCTGAACTTGAACTCGATGCTTTAAACAAACTTTATTCCCAAAAGGCGGAAATGATTTTCCTTACTACATGCTTAAAAGATGACACTTCACAGCTTGAATTTTATATAGAAAAAGGTATAAAATTTATTTTTGCAAGAAGAAAACCGTCTAATTTGAAAAATTACGTCTTTGTAGGGTTAGATGAATATGCAGCAGTTTATAATACTATTGCAAACCTTGCTTTTAACGGAGTAAAATCCTTGTCATTTATCGGCTTATCTGAACAATTTTCAAATGAAATGAGCTGTAAAAAGGCGTTCTTAGACGCTTGTGCTGAATTTAATATTGAAAGTATGAATGTAGTGCACACCTATATGGGTAAGGAGCGAACATTTAGAATTGTGACTAATTGGGTGCAAAATGACGAAATGCCTGAGGTGATTTTAACTACAAATGAAAAGCTTGCTGACGGTGGAAAGGCTGCAATAGACTTCTTTTCATTTGACAGCACCACAAAAATTATTTCAATGAAAGGTTTTACATGGACACAACTTTTCTCTAAACAAGTAAGCACTTCCCTTTCCGAGAACTATTATATGGTAGGAAGCAAGGCTTGCGAAAAGGCGTTTGAAATGCTTGAAAAAGAAAAATCCGACCTTTCTGCAAACATAATTGTACCTTTAAAAAAGGAAATCGTCCAAACTCAAATTAATACTAAAAAGCAATTTGATGAGCGACCTTTAAAAATTTTGGTTACTGAAGGGGCACACGCAAAGGCTTTGAACTTGCTATCTTACAAGTTTATTCGTGAGCAAAATATTGATATTGAAATTGAAACTACTACCTTTGACGATACTTTTGATAATTTAGAGAAAAATTTTGAGAATTACGATATTGTTCAAATTGACCAGTCGAATATTGAAAAATTGGTGATAAGAAATGATATTCTTTCACTAAACGATACCGTTATTTCACGAAAAATCGGGCAGTTTTTTTCAGATGACATTTTAGATATTTATTCAAAAATTAACGATGAGGTCTACTGTGTCCCTTTCATTGTGGATTATCAATTGATGTTTTACAGGCACGATATTTTTGACAACACTCACCTAAAACGTCTTTTTTACGAGAAGTATAAAAAGGAGCTTTCTCCCCCTGAAACTTGGTCACAATACGCGATAATTGCTGACTTTTTGACAAAAGAGAGAAATGAGTTCTCCCCTTCTGAATATGGAGTTTCATTTTCTGCAAATTATGATGAACTTCCTTTTGAATTTATCCCAATATTGTGGGAAATTGTTGGAAAAACTAATATTAATTATAAAAAAATTGACACAAAACACATAGCAAAAGCCCTTGAGGCAATAAAAACTCTTTATAAAAGCTCGGACAAAAATTCAGTAAATTTTAGCGATAAAGATAAAATCAACCTTTTCAATGACGGAAAATCTGCAATGATGATACTTTACCGTGGAAAATACTATGATTTTGCCGCTTCTCCGCAGCTTAATGTGGAAATTAATGAGAATACTTTTTCCAAAACAATTCCTGGAATATCTTCAATTCGTGGCGGTTGGAGCTTGGCAATTTCCGCAAAATCGGAAAAAGTTAAGCAAGCTTTGTCCTTTTTAAATTGGCTAATTACAGATGAGGTTGCAATCCCAAACAATGTTTTAGGCGGTTCAATGCCGAATTTACAAGCTGTGAGCAATAATGAATTGACTTTAATTTCCTCTTGGATTGGGCATTGTTGCGAAAACATCTCAAAAACTTCCCCTATGTTTAAAAATCTTAAAGACAACTTCCAAAATGATATTGCAAAGAAAATTGGTGAGGTTTTAAAGGATTATCTTGAAGAAATTGTTGATGAAGAAATTGCAGTTAATAAATTGCATAAAATTTTAATTTCAAGTGGTTATTAAAGTTAATAAGCAAAAAATTCCCACTTAAAAGGAAAATAAAACTCCTTTTAAGTGAGAATTTCCTTGGTTTTAAGCATGTTTTTACCCTATTTTAAGTATTTCAAAAAAAAATAAAAAAATATGAAAAAAAGTATTGACAAATGTAAAAACTTCTGATATAATATAAAAGTTGCTTGAGGCGGTTGCCTTGAAAAACATATAATATGCGGATGTGGCGGAATTGGCAGACGCGCTAGATTTAGGCTCTAGTGTTGCA
>CAYJLB010000071.1:0-9705 GCA_964370845.1 uncultured Oscillospiraceae bacterium | reverse complement strand
TCAATGCTTACGAATTGATAGATAAATCCTTTTGAAGTTTGATATAACATATAAGTTATAAATGCTACAACTCCAATAAATACTGTTCCTAAAACTGTGCCTTTTCTTCCAACTCTTACTTCATAAAAGACATCATATGGACTCTTAGTTGTTTCTTTTGACATTGCAATATCTGATAGAATTGGCAATTTTTTTGCTTTTTCATAAATTGCTAATTTGTGCCCTACTATAACCTTTTTCTTATCTAAAACTGAGATTACTTTAATTATAATAAATAATCCGATTAGTATTGCAATTACTATTGGTAAGTAAGTTTGTAAGTTTTCATTACGAACTTCCCAAAAAGCTTCGGAATAATAAGTTCTATCTCCTGAAACCTCGAAATGTATCATTGCTTGGTTATAATTTTCACTTCTTAATAAAACTTTACCAACACCGTCATGAGCATGAATTGACATTTGATTAAGTCTTAAAACTTCATCCCATCTTATTTCAGAAGCGTCGTAATCCCCTTCTTCATAAAGTGCCATTGCTTCGTAGTTTGTCAAAGCGTAATCTGTTGGAGTGAAAGATTGTAAATATCCTTTTTCTCCGTCAAGTGTCCAAATTTCAGCATTATCGTCTACTGCAATTGCAGGCAAAGTGGAGAAAAGTCCAGCTATATCAAGTCCTTGTGAAGGAGCACCAAAGTTAAACAAAAACTCGCCGTCCTTTGAATAAACAGTGATGTATCCTTGATAAGATGCAACATAAATTATCCCTTTGTCATCTACATAAACGTCCGCATTGTCGCTCCAAGCGATAACATCATCAACAAACATATTTCCGCCCGCTAAGTTATGCTTTTTAACGCCAATACCTTGAGTGTTGTTATCACCCATTGTTGTTGTGTATACAATCCCTTGACTATCAATAAAAATATTTGAGAAAGTTGGTGGTGTTGCAAGGTCAAAATTTTCAAGTTGTTCTTTTGATAAAACAAGGTTTTGGAAAGCTTGCATAGGTGTTAAGGTTGTTTCATTTACAGTAAAATATCCTAAAAATTCGTTACTTGGTGAGATTTGAATAATACCGCTGTAAACACCTTCACCAACGATGTACATATTTCCAGCATTATCCACTGCAATCTTTGAAGGTTCGAAGTTTGTATCCTCAAAAAGTGGAGTTGAAGGCTTTGAATGAGCCTCAAGTAAATCAAAATTTTCATCAAAGATAAAAACTTGTTTTGCACCAGAATCAGCAACATAAATATTACCTTCATCAGTTACAAAAACTCCCTTTGGAGAAGAAAAATCTTCGTGCAAAATTTCACCAGTAATTTCATCTTTTTCAATATTATATTTTATAATTCTTTTGTTTCCAGTATCCGCAATAAATAAATTCCCATTATTATCAACATATAAATCGGAAGGATTATCTAATTGAAGATGAGTAATTGTTTTATTTGGAATATAAGCATTTTGGGTCTTTACATACTCACCTTTTTCATCTATTGTATAAGTTCCACTGGTTGTCCCCGACGCGAATACGCTTAAAGATAAATTGGAAAAAATAGTTATCAATAGAGAAATAAGAATTAAAAAGATAAAAAAGGTTTTTATTTTACTAAATGCAATAGTTTTTTTCATTAAAATCGTTCCTTTCTTAACTTTTTACTTAATTCCTGAATGGCTCATTGTGTTCATAACTTGTGACTGCATACAAATAAAGATTATTAAATTCGGTAAGAATAATATTACAGATGCCGCTGCTACCATACCAGCTGCTGCTACTGCGTTATTTGTAGAAATTGATGTTAGATAGTATGCTAAAGTTTTCATTGAGTCAATTGTGATAAAGTTGTTTGAAGCCTCAACCGCTCCCCAAACTTGTTGAAACACAAGTACTGCTGAAGTTGCAAGTGCTGGTTTAGTAAGTGGAATAATAACTTGAAGTAAAATTCTAACGTCCCCCGCACCGTCGATATAAGCCGCCTCGATTAACGCATCAGGAATTTGGTCAACGAATTGTTTAAGCAAAAATAATCCAACAGGAAGTGCAATAAGTGGTAAAATATGAGCAAACCAAGTATCAATTAACCCAGCATTTACCATAATTAAGTAACGAGGTACCGCCACCGCTGTAGGAACAAACATAAGTGCTAATTGATTTATTTCGAGCAATAGTTTCTTTGACTTAAACTTCTTTTTGGATAAAGCAAATGCCGCTCCAATTGTGATTAACATATTTAAACCTACTGTTATCAGTGTAATAATAATCGAGTTAATCAAATACCTTGACATTGGAATTCCCGTTGTTGATGATAAAGAAAATAAATCATCAAAGTTGTCAAAAGTCGGATTTTGTGCAATTATTGTAGGTGGAAAGGCATATAATTCACCCAGTGGTTTAAGCGCTTGATTGAATATGTATATTACAGGTATTAGCATGAAAATTGCTAGAGGAACCAAAGCTATATAAAACTTAACTTGACTTTTTGCAAAGTATTTTGGGTCCATTGTGGTAGCTTGATACTTACTTTTTCTTTTAAACAAAGCCATTTATAATTCTTCCCTTCTCTTAACTTTTATCTCCGAATAATTTATAAGCAACTCTGTTAATTGCGTAAACTGCAATCAAGAGCACCAATGAAATCGCTGCTGCATATCCCATATCATATCGTAAAAAAGCAAAGTCATCAATATGGTTTGTGATAAGTTGTCCTGAGTATTCAGGTGTAGGGTTTGAACCGGTTAAAGTAACACCGATATAACCCATATTAAATGCATTTGTAATTGACATAACTGCACCAAAAAGCATTTGCGGTTTCATATTTGGAATTGTAATATAAATAATTTCGTGAAATCTTGTTTTTATTCCGTCGATTGCAGCTGCTTCAAATTGTGATTTGTCAATATTCAAAACACCGGAAAGCATTGCTAAGAATCCTATACCCATTGAACTCCATAAACCAACAATTATCATGATTGGCATTATGTATTCAGGGGAAAGTAAGAATTGAATTGGGGAATTTGTTAGCCCAAGTTCCATTAAAATACCATTTAATGTACCATTTTGGTCACCTGAGAAAATAGTTTTCCACACTACACCGATAAAAACTTGTCCTAGCATTGAAGGTGTATATAAAGCCAGTGCAATTACAGTTCTTGGCATTCTTTGTATTTGTGCTAAAGCCCATGCTAGTAGGAAGGAGAGAGCATACCCTCCAACACCTACTACTAAACCAAATAAAATTGTATTTGGAATAACATACTTAACAAATTCAGTATCCTGTGTAAATAAATTTATATAGTTATCAAGTCCTAAAAATTGTGGTGTATTAATTACGTCAAAATAAGTGAAAGATAAGTATACTGCCACTAATACAGGTATCAAGATGAAAAGTGAAAACAAAATTATATAAGGTGATAAAAATGCGTATGCTTTTATCCCGTCACGACTGTGTAAGTCCCTAAGCTTTTTTTCTTTAGTTTTTTTCATTAAAATAACGTTCCTTTCTGTAATTTTGTTTATTAATTTTCAGAATAAAGTTCAATTTGCTCTGCTATCCAATCGCCATCTCTTATGACGTAACTTTGATTAAGTTCTCCACTTTCGTCAAAGAAACCGAGTTCACCCATTTTCTTTTCAATCTCTCTATTAATTTTGATAATTCTTTCATCAATAGCTACTTGAGCAGAAGTTCCGTTGAAAACCATATCGTTCCAAGTATCTGAAATTGAACGTTCAACCATATATTGTCCAGGTGTTCTAGGAACATCTTTTATCCAGTGAACTTGTTCTAAGATAACATTTTTTTCATTTTGTGGAATTGGTGCATCTTCAAGAGCTTCTAAGTTTGCAGAAACCCAGAAAAATTCATCGCCATAAGTTGATTGTAAAGTATAAGTGTAATCTACTTGTGCTTCGTAATCTGTCCACCATTTTAAGAATTCAAAAGCTTCTTCCGCCATTTCAGTGTTTTCAAAAATTACTCCACCTGTACTACTTGCAACATAAGAACGGTCGATAGAACCATCTTCTTGCACAGTTCCAGGGTAAGGAGCGATTGCCCATTGCCCTTCAATTTCAGGAGCACCGTTTTTAAGCAGAATATATTCATTTGTATCAATAATTCCAATTGGTAAAATTGAATATCTAAATGATGATAAGAAAGAGTTTACTTGTGTATCCATTGAGTATTTTACGAACAAGTCACCTAAATCTTGTAAACCTCGAACTGCGTTTGGCTCATCAAGTGTACAGGATAATCCATCATCAGAATAAATTTGACCACCATTTTGGAAAATTAAAGCTGATGTTTGATAGAACCATTTATAACCAACACCTGCTGCGATATTGTGGTAAAAACTCATTCCATATCTTTGTAATGTAGGTAATGTATCAACAACATCTTGCCAAGTTGACGGAGTTTCAAGTGAAAGACTATCAAAAATATCAGTTCTATACGCTAATACTTGGAAGTCCATAGTTTCTGGAAGTGCGTAAACACCTTCATTATATGTATAAGGAGTAAATACTGAAGGAACAAATCTGTCCGCTACTGTCCAAAATTCTTCAAACTGTGTTAAATCGTATAAAGCACCTCTACTTGCAAGTTCAAAAGGAATGTGTGATGCTAAACCTAACGCAACGTCAGGAGTGTTTCCAGCAGCCGAAGCTAAAACTAACTTATTAACATCAGGCATTGTGGAAATTTTTACTTTAATCCCACTTTCGGGAGTAAATTCTGTGTCAACTAATTTTTGTAGCAAGTCAACGTGTGTTGAAGCTCTGTTAACCCAAATAGTAAGTTCATCTTCTTCACTTGCTTGAGGATTATATTTGTCCGTTGTAAATGAATTTGTCAAAGTTGAGAATTCGTTTCCGATTGAACCCATAACTCCAACACTTTCCGCTGGCAATTCAACATCATTGTAAACATAAATCATATCAAGCGAGAAACTTTCCGCTACAATTTGCGTTGTAAAATTACCTATTAAAGCAAGGGCAGAAGTATCTCTACCAGTAAGTTCATTCAAATAAAGTGCAATTTCGTCAGGGTATTCCGACATATTTTCAATGTATAACAATATTTTATCCAAGTCAGCAAATAACGCACTTTCAGCACCAAATTCGCCATATTCTTGCAATAAATATCTGATTTCGTTAATTAAAATTTCATAGGACTGTAAATATTCAGGGATATTGTCGATATAATCAGTCATTCTCCATGTTCTGTTTTCATCGACTTCACTACCTGTAATTTTAGTTATATCTAACCCAAATTGAGTGATATGTCTTGATAAAAGTCGTCCATATTCATATGCTTTCATCAAATTTTCATGTTCCGATTTTAATGAAAGTGTGTGAGTTCCCGCTTCTAAATAGAATTTATAAGCCTCGCCGTTTTCAGCAGTTAAAACTTCATTCTTATATCCATTTCCTGTTGAAGTAAACTCGTAACTCATCATTTCGCTAAATGGAATTTCGTTGTCAATTTTTATAGTAGCAAAACTACTAAATTCTTCTTTGTTGTTGCTGTAATGCAATGCGATTTCATAAAAACCGTCTTGCTCAACTTCAAATTCATAGTTCAATTCAACCCCTGGTTCACTATAAGAAACTGCGTTTAGCAATTTATTTTCTACTGCATAAGGTGTAGTTGAAGGATCTGAACTTGAGAAAGTAACAGCTTGTGTAGAACTTTTACTTATATAATCAACTGCATTGATTGAATAAATAACAGCTGGAATTTCTCCATTATTTTGGGATTTATATTCTTCATAAGTAGGAATTTCTGATAATTCGCCCTCAAGAGTTAAATCTCTTACCATTAACCCGTCTGAAGAAGCATTTTCAATTGTTATTTCATTTTCACCTTGTTCAAAATAAAACATTAAAGGTAAAACTGAGGAATATGTAGTGTCATATAAATAATTAAAAGCCCATTCATTAGTTTTTACTAACTCCGATGGAGTTTGATCATCATATCTGTCTAAATAATAGTCTTTAGTTACGTCTTTCCATTCATATGGAAGAACGATAGATTTCATCTCTTTAAATTGATATTCGCCGTTAATTTTTAAGTCAATTATCATATCAGATAATTGTTGGTCACTTGACATACTTTCAAGGTTTATGTAATAATAACCCTCTTTTTCCACATCAAAAGCATAGGAAGTATTTTCACCGAAATTTAAAGTAACTCCATTATTTTCTCCTGTCACTTCTACTTTCTCGCCCGTTGTAGAACTTAAATTCTCCTTAAAATCAGTGTAGGAAACTTCGTCGTCGCCTAAAGTTGATATAAGGAGCTGCTGTGCGTCAAAAACCACAGATGGATCCTGTCCTTGAATATACGATATATCCTTATTAAATACTGTTAAAAATAGCACTACCGCCACAATAACAATAACACCGATAAAACTCAAACTTTTCCACAATTTTTTCACGATTGCAACTCCTTTTATCACAAATAGCGAATTAAGTTGAAAACAGTAACAGTTTTCTTGTATAAAGCTACATAAACATAAGCTTTTTTACTTATTTCTGTTCTGTTTTCAAACTTAATTTACTATAAATTAATTTATTATTTTTATTAATTAGTTACTCCGTAGTAATCTGATAGACCTTGTTTTAGTGTTTCCTCACCTTTTGCAAATCTTGCATTAGCAAGCTCTGTCCAGTCAGCAAGTTTTGATTTTGTTGTATCAAGCCAAGCTGGATCAGTTTTTCCAACACCTGAAATTGCAGGGTTTACAGCTCCAAGCCATTCGTTCATACAAGGAATTCTTTGTCCGTCTTCTTCGATATAGTAAACATTTACTTTATCAGAAGTATCGTAGATTGCTCCTTCTTCCCAAAGTCTTACAACTTCTTGGAAACCAGGCATTAAATCAGCATCTTGGTAACGTTGGTGATTTTCAAGGCTATACCAAACTTCCATTTGTGCGTCAAATTCGTCGCCTGTTACAAGTGGGAAAGAGTCATTTAATGATGGTTGTAAAGTACCTTCTGCTGAATACATTTGGTCAGCTCTTGCTTGCATAGCTTCAGTGTCAGCTGCAAAGTACATCATAAATGTATAAGCAATGTCAAGTTCAACTTTTTCAGCATCGCTCCATGCTGGGTCGCCGTCGTCCATTGAATAGTTATGAATTGCCATTGGGTCGATTACGATACCAACATTGTTTCCTGTGTAATCTGAAGAAGGACGAGGATAAATATCCCAATCTGCTGATTCAACAGTATTAGGAGTTCCGCTTGGCATACCAGCTGAACCCATCATCCAAGGATCATTATCAAGCGTTAACAATGCATTTTTTGCAAAGAAATTATATGACCACCAGCCATATTCATTCATAAATTCTTCTGAAATTTCGCCATCGTCCCATGCTGCCCAAATTGAAGAAGTTGACCATTCTGGAACGTATGAAAGTACATCTGCAACTGCTTCAGTTGTGAAGTCTACATAAACTCCGTCAGTGAACTCTTTTTTATTTAAGCTATACATGATATCTTCAGTAGCTGTTCCCAAAATAAGCATTGATGGGTCCATTGCACCAAAAAATTCATCATTGTCAGCGCTTGTTACAAATTCAGTGTAATCATCTAAGTTCCAATCTGGATCTGGAACATCGATATTGTTTTGTTCAGCAAGTTCTTTATTTACATAAACGCCCCATGGTAATAAGTATTGAGGAATACCAGCTTGAACGCCGTAGTAATTTAGCATATTCATCAAAGTTGAGTTAAGAGATTGATAATCAGCTTCGTTTGCATAAACTGAAAGGTCAGATACTAAACCTCTTGATACGTCACCAACTAAGTCAGTTGAAACATAAATATCAGGGTAGCTTCCGTGTTCAGCCTTGAAATTTTCTCTTTCTTGATCCCAAGTTATTTCATTTCCGTGTGGATCGCCAACTTTAGCGTATAAGTTAATTTTTACATTTGGATAAGTTTCGTTAAATTTCTTTGCAGTAGCATAAACTGCTGCTACATTCATTGCTGTAATGTCTTCAGGAGCCCAGTCTTTTGAACCGATATCCTCGTGATATTGTCCGTCTCCTGACCACATCATTAGGTCAATTTCACCTTCAATATCAGTAGCAATTAGTGGTTCTGATTCTACTTCATCTCCACTATTATCGCCGTTTTCAGCTTGTGTTGCAGATGTTTCGCTTCCGCCGTTTGTGTCCTCGTTAGAAGCACAACCCGCTGCCGTAGTAACTAAACATGCTAGGATTAGTGCCAACGCTAAACTTTTCTTCAAAAATTTTTTCATTTCTTTTCATCCTTTCTAATATCTGAATATAACAACAAACTATTTTACTTTATCGTTAAACTAAAAAAGTCAAAATATAATTTCAATCAAAACATTTTATGTTAAGATTGAAAAAACACTCACAATAATTTGAATAGTTTACCAAAATATTCAATTAATTTACATCACAATATTAACACATTTTTAACACTATGTCAATGAAAAAACGAAACAAAAACATTATTTTTGACATTTCAAACTAATATCGATTTGTATTTTTAGTTATTTCGACTAATATAATTTGTAATAACTAATCGATTTTCACTGAACAACTCTGAAACAACAACTTAATTAATATATTTATTTATTATTCGCAAATGTAATTTTTTCTCTGGAAATTTATTGTTTTCCAACGTGAATTCAACGATAAAGTAAAAATATAACTCAAGCACATATTGGTAAAGCTGTATAAAGTTATTACTTTAAAAGATTAAACTAATTTGTTGTTTTGCACAAAATATAGCTGTTTGTTTTTTAACAAGTAACAAAATATTAAAAAAATTAATATGTATTTTAACATATTGTTTACAATTTATTTTGTAACTGATATAATGTATATATATGCAAACAAAACGTATGAGGATTTATTTATTAAGGAGACTAAAATAAATGAAAATAAAAAAAATATTACTGTCTACATTCATAATAAGCGGACTTGTTTTGTCTACTTTTTATGTTTCTGCAACAGGTAGTTCGGGTTATACACTTGGATTAGAAGAAAATTTAAATTATACTTTAATGGAAAATGAGGGATTTATTGAAATTAAAGATGAGTTTTTACACTTAACTGGAGATGGAGAATATGTTGATTTCGATATAGCAATGGGTAATCTTTCAAGTAGTTTAAGTGATACAACAACTGGTGCAGGAAACACCGAAGTTTATTTTGATGGCGATGTTGATGAGAAAGACCATATTTTAAAAGTTGATGTGGATTTTGCTGGTCGAGTTTTAGCCCAACCGATAAACGTATTATTTATTATGGATCAATCAGGTTCAATGAATATGTATTCAAATAAAACTTCTGTGTCACACCACACGTCTCCTGGCATGAATGAAAATCATTATTATAAAATACCAATTACTGTTACGAATAATGAAACTTCTACAAAGTATTTATACTTTCATAATCCACAAAAATCTGGAGTTACAGGAACATGGACATCATCTTCTGCTGCTATATTAACTTCAATTAAAGAATATTTAACCGCTAAAGGCATTGCATACAATAGTGTTTCTATCGATAGTGATGGCACGCTTTTTACAGGAGCTTTACACTCACCACAACTTCATAATTTTACATTAAAAGACGGTTTTACTTATGAAACTGTAAATAGACTATATCTAGCAGATACTTCTACTGATTCTACTGTAATGATACATAATGAGAATGGCTT
>CAYJLB010000070.1:0-10623 GCA_964370845.1 uncultured Oscillospiraceae bacterium | reverse complement strand
CCCAAATTATAGGCATAATAGAGTTGAATATACTTGACAATATCCCAAATACGGTGTCAAATTGGAATATTGTAAGCACAATAAGTAAAGTTAAAATAATAATTGAAATTACATAAAGTGCAATTATATTATATTTTTTGTTGGTAAAAATTTTCATTAATGGTTTCAATCCTTTCGGCTAATTGATATTATAAATAACGTACATAAATAATTATACTATACTTTTATAGAAAAATCTACCTATATAACAAAATTTTAACTTTAAATTTATATAAGGAATAATTGGTATAAAAAACTATTGCACTTGCTATGGTGGGTGTGATATAATAGATAGACTTAAAGATTAATTTACTATATTGTTTCACAACGGATTAGAAAGGAATGTGAATTTTAATGAGTTATAAAGGAAATTATTCGGAGTTAAAACAAAATGCTTTAAAAAAATATTTTTCTAGAATGAATAAAAATCAACAAGAGGCGGTTTTTACTGTAAAAGGCCCAATTCTTATTCTTGCAGGGGCAGGTAGTGGAAAGACCACTGTTCTTGTAAACAGAATTGCAAATATGATTTATTTTGGAAATGCATATAATTCAAATGAGGTTAATAATATTTCGGAAAATGATGCGCAATTTCTGTCCGATTTTATAGATGGAAAAACTACTGATGCACAAACTTTGCGTGATACTATTGCTTTTGAACCAATTAAACCGTGGAATATTCTAGCTATCACCTTTACAAATAAGGCTGCGGGCGAGCTGAAGGAAAGATTGGAAAATATGCTTGGGGAAAGTGGTAATGGAATTGTTGCTGCTACTTTCCACTCCGCTTGTGTGAGAATTTTAAGACGTGAAATTGAAAGGCTTGGATATAAAAAGAGTTTTACCATTTATGACACAGATGATACTCAAAGGTTAATTAAAACTTGTATGGAAGAACTTGAACTTTCTGATAAAATGTTCCCTCCACGCTCTATTCAATCGGAAATTGGACGACTTAAAGATAAAATGATTAGCCCTAAAGTTTTTGAGTTAAAAGCTGTTGGAGATTATAGAAAAGTGGCTGTTGCTAAGATATATAAGCTTTATCAAAGTAAATTATTTGAAGCAAGTGCTTTAGATTTTGATGATATTATAGGACTTACTGTTAAATTATTTGACAAACATCCTGATGTGCTTTCCCATTATCAAAATTTATACAAATATATTTTAGTTGACGAATATCAAGATACAAATATGGTGCAATTTAAGCTTGTTAATATGCTAAGTTCAAAACATGGAAACTTATGTGTAGTAGGCGATGATGACCAAAGTATTTATAAATTCAGAGGCGCAACTATTGAAAATATTCTTTCTTTTGAGGAACAATATGACGATGCGAAAGTAATTCGCTTAGAGGAAAATTATCGTTCAACTCAAAATATTTTAGCAGTTGCAAACGAACTTATAAAAAATAATCGTGGGCGAAAAGGTAAAAATCTTTGGACAAGTGGCGATGAGGGTAGCTTAATCAAAGTTTATAAAGCTGGAAATGAAAGTAGTGAAGCAAAATTTGTTTCCGATACAATTTTAGATAATGTATCAAAGGGAAGCAAGTATAATGACCACGCTATTTTGTACAGAACAAATGCTCAGTCAAATGCAATGGAAAAAGCCTTAATTTCTTCGGGAATTGCCTATAGAATTTTTGGCGGATTGAAATTCTATGACAGAAAAGAAATCAAAGACATAATTGCATATCTTGCTGTAATTGAAAATAATAGTGATTTAGTGCGATTTAATAGAATTGTTAATGAGCCAAAACGTGGAATTGGAAATACTACTTTAACTGTAATAAATCAAATTGCTTCCGATTTGGGGATAACGCCGATTGAAGTGCTTAATCAGTCGGAGGAGTTTGCTCCTATTGCGAAAAAAGCAAGTAAATTAGTTGTTGTTGGTGCAATGTTTGATGAACTTATTGCAGCAAAAGATGAAATGCCTTTAGATGAGTTTTTAGATTTAGTCCTTGAAAAAACTGGTTATTTGAAAATGCTTAAGAGTTTAGGTGAAGAAGGCACAACTAAAATTGAAAACGTAAACGAACTTAAATCCTCTATGATAAATTATCAAGAAGAAGCTGATGAACCATCTTTAGGCGGATTTTTAGAGGAAGTTGCTTTGTTTACTGATACTCAAAATCTTGACCAAGAAGCTGATTATGCTGTACTTATGACAATGCATGCTGCAAAAGGACTTGAATTCGACAATGTGTTTTTAGTTGGAGTTGAAGAAGGGATTTTCCCTGGAACAAGAAGTATGGATAGTGAAGATGACATTGAGGAAGAACGAAGACTTGCATATGTTGCAGTCACAAGGGCGAAGAAAAACTTGTATATTTCTTATGCTATTGAAAGAATGTTATATGGGCGAGTGAGTAGGAATATTCCTTCTCGTTTCTTAAAAGAAATGCCTAGTGATTATTTAGAACATGAAAGTCAACGTGGGTTTAAGAGCAGTAATCAAGATAGTCACAATATTCAGTCAACTACAAATATTTCCCTCCAAGCACAACTTGCGAAAAAACGAATGGGAACTTCGGGTGCGGTAAAAAATATCGATTTTGCAGTTGGTGATAGGGTGAAACATAACATTTTTGGCGAGGGAACAGTTTTAGTAGCTACAAAAATGTCTAATGATACAATGCTTGAAGTAGCTTTTGACACTAAAGGAACTAAGAAAATTATGGCAAATTTCGCTAAGTTAAATAAAATTTAAGTTAAATTTTTAAAAAAGGGTTGACAAAATAAAACTTTGGGTGTATAGTATACTAAAGTGCAAAAACATGAAGTTGTTTTTTGCATGTACTAAAATTGACTATTTAGGTCATGAAAGGAAACAGTTATGAAAAATAGTAAAGTATTCGCTAATGTATTTTTTTACTTTACAGCTTGTGGCTTTTATTTTAGCTTCGAGCGTTTTCGTCATGCAAAAGCTGTTTTAACAACGTGATTTGAATATACAAGTTAGTAAATATTATGTATAATTTTAAATCGTAGCTTTTGTATGAAAGCTACGATTTTTTTATATATAAAAACAAATAAACAAAAATAAATGTGTAAAATTGAAAGGAATTGAAGAAAATGATACTAGTATTAAAATCAAAAGCAACAGATGAACAAATTGACGCACTAATTAAAGAGTTAGCTGCAATTGGAGTTAACGTAGTTAAAATCGAGGGTGCTGAAAAGAGCATTCTAGGTCTTGTAGGAAATACTGCGCAAGTTGATTCAGATCACTTAATGGCTCAAGATTTCGTTGAAAGTGTTAAGAGAGTTTCCGAGCCTTACAAAAATGCAAATAGAAAATTCCACCCAGAAGATTCAATTATCCAAGTTTGTGATAAAACTGTAGGCGGACTTGACTTTACTATGATTGCTGGTCCTTGTTCAGTTGAGTGTGAAGACCAAATTATGACAGTTGCAAGAGAAGTGAAAAAATCTGGTGCTACAATGCTTCGTGGTGGTGCTTTCAAACCTAGAACATCACCTTACGCTTTCCAAGGGCTTCATGGTGCGGGTATTGACCTTTTACTTCAAGCGAAAAAAGAAACAGGACTTCCAATCGTAACGGAAATTATGTCCCTTGCACACATTGAAATGTTTAGAGATGTTGACGTTATCCAAGTTGGTGCAAGAAATATGCAAAACTTCGAACTTTTAAAAGTTTTAGGACAATGCGATAAACCTATCCTACTAAAAAGAGGACTTGCTAACACAATTGAAGAATTTTTAATGAGTGCTGAATACATTATGGCTGGCGGAAATAATAATGTTATTCTTTGCGAAAGAGGAATTAGAACTTTTGAAACTATGACAAGAAATACACTTGACCTTGCTGCTGTTTCATTGATTAAACAAAAATCTCACTTACCAATTATCGTTGACCCAAGCCACGCAACAGGTTTAATTGACTTAATCCTTCCAATGTCACTTGCAAGTATAGCTTGTGGAGCTGATGGACTTGCAATTGAAGTTCACAATAATCCTAAAGTTGCTCTTTCAGATGGTGCACAATCGTTAACTCCAAAACAATTTGAAGAAATGATGGCTCCAATCAAAGCGCAAGTTAAATTCTCAGGCAAAAATTTATAATATAATAAAAAATGTGACGAAACATTGTTAAAGTTTCGTCACATTTTTTTAGTTAATAAGATAGGTAGCAAGGTTCAAATATCCAGCAAATAATAGCCATAAAATATATGGAATAAGGAGTATTCCCGCCAATTTATTAATATTATAAAAATCCACAGCCATAATTACTACAACAACTAAAAGCAAGATAAGCCATACAAATGCAAGCAATTTTGCGTCTAAGTTAAAGTAAATTAATGTCCAAAAAAAGTTTAAGAAAAGCTGAATTCCGTATAAAATTGCTCCGCCGTGTTTTTCCTTTTTTGAAGCATTTGAGTTTAATACTAAGTAAAGTGAAATGGACATTAAGAAAAATAAAATTGGCCACACTATGCCGAAAATTTCGCTGGGCGGTGAAAGTGGTGGTTTTTCTAATTGTTGATATTTCATCGCACTATCGCTTGTTAAAAAAGTTGATAAAATGCTTACACCAAAGGTTATTCCAAGGGAAATAACTAGCAATTTCCAGTTTATCTTAGGCGTTTTCATTATAAATCATTCCTTTCAAAATAATATTGTAGTCTATATTAATTTTATTCAATTTTAAAGTAAGTTATTCAAAGGAAAAAATTAATTTAAATTTAAGTATTAAATTTTTATTATAGTATTAAATTTTGATTAAATATCGTTTTATACTTGACGTTTGACTTTAAATTTAATATAATTAAGAGTAACTATTACTATGAAAAATTAGAAAAGAGTGAAATTTTTAATGGATACTTTGCGTAAATTATATATTGAGCCAACGTCCCATTGTAACTTAGATTGTAAGATGTGTTTTCGTCATACTTGGTTTGATGAAAGTTTTTGTGACCTTGAATTAAATCATTTTATAGGAGTTATGAACTCTCTCCCTGAAGGTGTTGAAACTATTTTCTTTGGCGGAATGGGTGAGCCTTTGTATCATAAAGAAATTTTAGAAATGATAAAAATTGCAAAAGAAAAAGTAGGTAATGTAGAAGCTATTACAAATGGAACTCTTTTAGATGAAGAAATGATAAATGCGCTTTTTGATTTAAAGCTTGATAAATTGTGGATTTCTTTGGACTCGCTCACTGACGGTTGGATTAATGAAGAAGGACACGATAGAAGTACGAGCATTTTTGATACTCTTACACTTTTTAATAAGATTAGATTTTTTCGCTCTGCAAATACAAAATTAGGAGTAACTTTTGTCGCTACAAAATCTAATGTTGCCGAGCTTGAAAACTTCCCATATTTTATTGAAAAATATCAAATAAGCGATGTAAATATTTCGAATATTTATCCAATGGACAAAAAATCCTATGATGAAAGTTTGTATAAAAAAACAGTGAGTATGTCTACGGCTTCCGATAAATTTGGACCTTCACGTCCTACGGTAAATATGCCTTATATGGACTTTGACAATGCAAATGTTCAAAAAGGTGTAAATGGAATGTTTTCACGAATGAATTTTAATTTGAAAGTAGGGTTAATTCCTGTGCCTAGACGGTCGCAATATTGCCGATTTGTTGAGGAAGGAAACGCTTTTGTCCGTGCAGATGGAGAAGTTTCACCTTGCATGGCTTTGCTCCATAATGGATACACAGTTCTTGGTGACACTGAAAGAAAAATGTATCATCATTCTTTTGGGAATATTAAAAATAGCGGTATTAAAGAGATTTGGGAAAGTAATTTGTACAGCGATTTTAGGAAACGTGTAATTGAATTTTCTTTTCCGCCATGTTTAAATTGTGGGCATTGTGAATATCCTGAGTCGAATTTAGAAGATTGTTTTGGAAATGAAAAACCTACTTGTGGAGCGTGTTTGTGGGCAGATGGATTAATTTTCTGTCCATAATAAAATTTCAAGAAAGGAATGGATATTTTTATGGAACGTTATGCAAGACAAATTATTGTTCAAAATATTGGTGAAGATGGGCAAAAAAAGTTGACTAAAGGAAAAGTTTTAGTAGTCGGAGCGGGCGGTTTAGGTTGCCCTGTCCTTGTTAATTTAGTAGCAGCGGGAGTTGGAAATATTAAAATCGCTGACTTTGATGTAGTAAGTGAAAGCAATTTAAATAGGCAGTTTCTTTACTCCCCTACCGATATTGACAAACATAAAGGGGTTATTGCAAAAGAAAAGTTGTCCAAACAAAATCCGTCAATAAATATTGAAGTTATAACTGAAAAAATAACTGCTGAAAATATTTTTTTATATGGAAAAGATGTTGACGTTGTGGTAGATTGTGTGGATAATGTTGCAACTAGGCTCCTTTTAAACGAATTTTGCCTTAAAGAAGATATTCCCCTTGTTGAAGGTGCAATTTTTGAATTTTATGGCTCGCTAACAGTAATTACAAGAAACTCACCTTGCTTAAAATGTCTTGGTTATAAAGAGGATACTTACAAAGGTGTTGTGGGGGCAGTTGGTGCTACTGCTGGAGTTATGGGGGCTTTACAAGCTACTGAAACTATAAAAATACTCCTTGGGGAAAAATTTATTCAGGGAGAAATATTACATTATAATGGTTTAAACTGCACTTTTGACAAAATAAAAATGGATATAGATAAAAATTGTGAACATTACAAAATAAAATAACTACAAAAGGAGTGATTTTGAAAATGGTAAAAGTAAAATTTTTAGGACCAATGGGAATTCATCAACCAGCGGAAGATGAAAATGGAATTTGGAACGTAGAAGCTGCTGGAATGAAAGTTTCCGATTTACTTGAAACAACGCCGTTAAAAGATGTGAAAATGGGATATGCTATTAGAGTAAATCAAGCTAAACAAGAGTTAGACTATATTTTACAAGACGAAGATAATTTATCAGTTTTACCGCTGTTTTATGCGGGTTAAAACATCAAGAAAGGAAATTATTATGAATTTATCAACAACAATTAAACTTAAAACTGGGTATGAAATCCCAATGCTTGGCTATGGAACTTGGCAATCACCAAATGACGAGGACACAGTTAATTCAATTGTAACTGCAATAAAAACCGGTTATCGTCATATCGACGGAGCAGCTGTTTACGGTAATGAAGTTAGTGTTGGAACTGGAATTGAAAAATCTGGTATTAAACGTGAGGAATTATTTTTAACAAGTAAAGTTTGGAATAAGGACAAAGGTTATGAAACAACTCTTGCTGCTTTTGAAAAAACATTGAGCGACCTAAAAACGGATTATTTAGACTTGTATTTAATTCACTGGCCAAATTCTGCTCATGATAAAGGTAATTGGCAACAAAAAAATGCAGACACCTGGAGAGCAATGGAAAAACTTCATAAAGAAGGGAAAATTAGGTCAATTGGACTTAGCAATTTTATGCCTCACCACATTGACGAATTGCTAAAAACTGCTGAAATTATACCAGCTGTAAATCAAATTGAGTTTCACCCTGGTTTTATGCAAGAGAAAACTGTTGAACATTCAAAAAAATATGATATGGTAGTTGAAGGTTGGAGCCCACTTGCTAACGGAACAGTTTTTAAACAAGAACTTCTTATAAAACTTGCTGAAAAATATAATGTTTCAATTTCACAACTTACACTAAGATGGTGTTTACAGCACGGAGTTATCACTCTTACTAAATCTGTAACTGAAAGCAGAATTATCGAAAATGCAAATCTTTATAATTTTGAAATTTCAGCAGAAGATATGAGTGCAATTGATAAAATGGAATATTTTGGCGGTTCAGGATTTGACCCTGACAACATTCCTTTCTAAAGCGATATAAATAATAGCAATTCCTAGTACTTCTATAAAATTTGATTTAAAGGAGATTTTGCAGTTATGAAAAAACAGTTCGTTTGGATAATGACAGATACTACTCGGTATGATATGCTTAGTTGTTATGGAATTAAAGAGGTTAACACTCCTAATTTAGATAAAATGGCGAGAGAGGGTATGCGTTTTGAATATGCATATACAACTCAACCTGTTTGTGGGCCAGCAAGGGTAGGTTTATTTACAGGACTATACCCACACAACGCTGGTTCTTGGGGTAACAGTCAACCTTTAGGAGTTAATGTAAAAACTATTGGTGAGCGAATTTCGTCACAGGGAATACCTTGTGGCTACATAGGTAAATGGCATCTTGACCATAGTGATTATTTCGGGCGTGGAGTTGCTCCTGAGGGTTGGGATAAAGAAACTTGGTACGACATGCGAAATTATCTTGATGAATTAGGTGATGATGAGTTAAGAAAATTATCCCGAAACAGAAAACTTGCAGGAGAAGATTTTAAGACTGAGGATACCTTCGCTTATCGTTGTCTTGAAAGAGGGAAAAAATTTATTGAAGAACATAAAGATGAAGATTTTCTTTTGGTAATCTCTTTAGATGAACCACATGGGCCTTCCGTTTGCCCAAAACCTTTTGCAAATATGTTTGAAAATTACAATTTCCTTTTAAATGAAACTTATAATTATGACAGGTCAAACAAGCCTTATTACCAAAAAATATGGGACGAGGGAACTTGGAACGATGTAACTCCTGAGGGGGATTTGCGTTCAAATGGATTGCTTGAGTGTAATTGTTTTGTGGACGCACTTTTGGGAGATATGTTCTCTTTTATGGAGGAAAAAGTTCCAAATTGCTCATCGTTATTTACTTCCGACCATGGTGATGCTATGTCCGCACATGGAATTTGCGGTAAAGGTGCAACTGTTTATGATGAGGTTTCAAGAGTTCCACTAATTTTTAAAGGTCCAAAAGTAAAATCCGGTACAGTTTATCCTCACCCTGTTTCCCATATAGATTTACCTGCTACAGTCCTTGAGTATATGGGCGTTGATGCTGAGAATTATATTGACGGAAAGAGCTTGTCCCACGTTCTTGAAAACCCTGAATTGCATACCGACCGACCAGTTTTTGTGGAATATAATCGTTATGAGCACCCAAATGACCAGTTTGGCGGTTTTCAGCCAATGAGAGCTATCATAACTGATGATTATAAGCTTGCAATTCATTTATTATCACAAGATGAAATGTACGATGTAAAAAAAGACCCGAAAAATCTAGTAAATATAATAAACAACGAAAAAACTGCAAAAGTTCGTGATGAACTTCACGATTTATTGGAAGAATGGATGCTTCAAACTTGCGACCCAATGCGTGGATATTATTGGATGGCAAGACCTTGGCGAGTGGATAGACAACCTCAATGGTCGATGCAAAAATTCGCCAACTGTCCCGATGAAACAGGCTTTAGGTCAAGAAATTACTTTGACGGTTCGCTGAGATAAAAATTTATATATGTAGAAGTGCTAGACAATGTCTTGCACTTCTTTTTTGTTTAGCTAAAATTGATTACAGAAAGTACCTCTTTGAATTCCAGCAGTAGCTAGTGATGAAGCCAAATTAGGACAATTTCTAATTTCAGTAAAAGTTTCAACACACTCATCTGCAGTATCGTCGGTTACTAATCTACAATTTGAGCTACAATAACAATTATAAACCTTTGTTGATGGCTGAACAAAATCTTTAAAGCAGCAAAGTCTACTTGTTTTCATATAAATGACCATTCCTCTCAATTAAGATTATATTTTATTTTATGTAAAAGGATAGTTTTTGTTACAAAAAAAGAGTGAAATCTAAAAATAGATTTCACTCTTAAAGCATTTAATTATTTAGCAAGTCTTGCTTTTAGGTTTTCAAGTTGAGCTTTCATTTCAGCTGGAAGTCTGTCACCGAATTTAGCAAAGTATTCTTCAGTTCCTTTAACTTCTTCACACCATAAATCTTTATCAACTGAAAGTAGACCTTTAACAACATCAACAGTAATTCCGTCAGCTTCTAAGCCTTCGATATTGATGTCTTCAGGTTTTGGTTCGAAACCAATAGCTGTTTCAACTGCATCAGCATTGTTGTCACAACGTTCGATAATCCAGTCAAGAACTCTCATATTATCGCCAAATCCAGGCCAGATGAATTTTCCTTCATCATCAGTTCTGAACCAGTTAACGTTGAAAATCTTAGGAGCTTTGTCCCCAAGTTTTTCGCCCATTTTAACCCAGTGAGCCCAGTAATCGCCCATGTTGTAACCGCAGAATGGAAGCATTGCCATTGGGTCACGACGAAGAACGCCAGAAGCACCGATTGCAGCAGCAGTAGTTTCAGATGCCATTGTAGCACCTACGAAAGTACCGTGGTTCCAGTCAAATGATTGGTATACAAGAGGAGCAGTTTTAGCTCTACGTCCGCCGAACACGATAGCTGAAATTGGAACACCTTGTGGGTTGTCAAATTCAGGTGAAATGCAAGGGCAGTTAATAGCAGGAGCTGTAAATCTTGAGTTAGGGTGAGCAAGTTTGTTACCTTCAGCAACAAATTCTGGACCATTAACTTTAGCACCTTTCCACTCAGTTGCGTTAACTGGTGGGTTTTTATCAAGACCTTCCCACCAAACAGTCATATCATCATTGTTGATACAAACGTTAGTGAAGATAGTATTTTTTCTAGTAGATTCTAATGCGTTGAAGTTA
>CAYJLB010000069.1:0-10945 GCA_964370845.1 uncultured Oscillospiraceae bacterium | reverse complement strand
AAAGTTGCTATTAATGGTTTTGGACGTATTGGACGTCTTGCATTCAGACAAATGTTTGGTGCTGAAGGTTACGAGGTTGTTGCTATCAACGACTTAACAGATCCTAAAATGCTTGCTCACCTTCTAAAATATGATACAGCTCAAGGTGGTTACTGCGGTAACTACGGCGAAGGTGTTCACACTGTTGAAGCTGGTGATGATTCAATCACTGTTGACGGCAAAAAAATCACTATTTACGCTATGAAAGATGCTAAAGATCTACCTTGGGGCGAATTAAATGTTGACGTAGTTCTTGAGTGTACTGGTTTCTATACTTCTAAAGATAAATCACAAGCTCATATCGATGCTGGTGCTAAGAAAGTTGTAATTTCTGCTCCTGCTGGTAACGACCTAAAAACTGTTGTTTTCGGCGTTAACGAAGATATCCTTGCTAAAGAAGATACAATTATCTCAGCTGCATCTTGCACAACTAACTGTTTAGCTCCTATGGCTGATGCTCTAAACAAATTTGCACCTATCCAAAGCGGTATCATGGCTACAATCCATGCTTACACTGGTGACCAAATGATTCTTGACGGCCCTCACAGAGGTGGCGATCTAAGACGTGCTAGAGCTGGTGCTGCTAACATCGTTCCTAACACAACTGGTGCTGCTAAAGCTATCGGACTAGTTATTCCTGAACTAAACGGAAAACTAATCGGTGCTGCACAAAGAATTCCAGTTCCAACTGGTTCAACTACAATCTTAACTGCTGTAGTTAAAGGTTCTGACGTAACTGTTGATGGTATCAATGCTGCAATGAAAGCTGCTGCTACTGATTCTTACGGTTACAACGAAGACCAAATCGTTTCTTCAGACATCATTGGTATGAGATACGGTTCACTATTTGATGCAACTCAAACTATGGTTGCTAAAATTGCTGACGATTGTTACCAAGTACAAGTTGTTTCATGGTACGACAACGAAAATTCTTACACTTCACAAATGGTAAGAACTATCAAGTACTTTGCTGAACTTGCTTAATTGTAATAATTAATAATAAAAGCCAACTTCTTTTTGAAGTTGGCTTTTTTGTTTTATATGTTATTATTTTTTTGATAACTTTGCTCTACTTGAATGTAAATCGCTATTTTTTAAAAGATGAAACCGCCCGCATTTTTCGAAATTTACAATTTCTCATAATGCTACTATCCACCCAGCAGAAAACTAGCTTTTCTAAGATATTCTACTGATTTTTTAATTTTATCGACTTACATTCGTTTGTGGTTTTCTGCTGGATTTAGGATTTTATTTTTGTTCTCTTAATTTTTTTGACTGCTCGCTTTTCATTCGAGAGTTTCGACCATTTCGATGGTCGAGGAAGGACTCTGTCCCTCCACCCTGCAATTTTTTTAAAGGAAAAAATTGAGTAAAACCTTTAGCTTGTGTTTCCACTAATTTTGCTTGATCGAGATTAACAAAGGAGTTATTCCTCCCAGTTGTGGTAAATGTTTTGAACGTCGTCATTATCCTCTAAATGGTCGATTAACGCATTCATTTTCTTCAAAGAATCTTCATCTGTAAGCTTTGTGTAAGTGGACGGAACTTGTTCAACTTCCGCTGAAACTAAAGTGTAACCCATTCCTTGAAAAGCTTCTCTGCAAGCTGATAAACTTGAAGGCTCGCAAGTAATTTGAATGAAATCTTCAGAAGTCGAAAAATCATCTGCCCCAGTTTCCATACAATCTTCCATTAATTTATCCTCGCTTGCACCATTGTTTTCAAGGATAATAATTCCACTTTGTGAAAACATAAATGACACACAGCCAGTGGTTCCTAAATTACCGCCAAATTTGTCAAAATAATGACGAACATCAGCAGCAGTTCTGTTTTTATTATCTGTCAAACATTCAACAATAACAGCTACTCCACTCGGACCATATCCCTCATAAACTAAAGTTTCATAAAGGTTTTTGTCATCACCGCCAGCAGCTTTTTTTATAACTCTATCAATATTATCGTTTGGAACGTTGTTTGCTTTCGCTTTTGCAATTAAATCCCTAAGCTTGCTATTGTTTGCTGGGTCCGCTCCCCCCGCTTTTACGCAAACAGCAATTTCTCTACCAATTTTAGTGAAAACTTTCGCCCTTGCGCCATCTGTAGCTTCTTTTTTTCTCTTAATAGTACTCCATTTTGAATGTCCTGACATAACTATAACTCCTTATAAAAATTAAATAATTTAATATTAAATATTAATAATCAACTCGAAAAGCTCGTAAACCCGCTTATCATCGCCCTTTAAGTGCAAATATCCAAATAAACATTCAAGACCTGTTGCACTACGATAATCAGCACCTGAGGAATTTTTAGGAACATTTCCACCGCCATTATTTCGCCCTCTTTTATAAATTGCAATTTCTTCCTCTGACAAAAATTCCATAATAGCTTTTACAGCTTTTGCCTGAAAAGGGGCGCAAACTTTTTCTGTTTTAAGCACATTTAACTCACGAACAGGGCGATTTGCTTGTAAAACTAAATATTCACGAACTAATTGTTCATAAACTGCATCGCCAATAAAGGCGAGTGTTAGGGGGCTGTAAGTGTTAAGCTCCCTTATTTCAAGTATTTTCCTCGTTTAAACCAACTCCAATTTTCTCACAAAAATTATTTTCAACAAATATAATAACATAAATTTCATTTTTTTTCAAGTGTTAAATTAGCAAAAAGCTTAAAAATCATCATATTTTATGACTAAATCAGGGTTATGCCCCTTAGTCATTTTGTGCCTTGCCTTGCGATTTTCTACAGTGTCAAATATTACAGAAAAATCATAATCAGCTGGATAAAGTTCACTTGCTTTCATTTTAAGTTTTACCCTTGTGTGGTTTATATATTGCTTTTCACCTTTAATTTGAACTACTAAATCACCTTTGTCATTAGCTGGTTTATAAACAATTCCAATCACTTTTTCGGGTAAAACTGTAACGCTGTCCCCCATTTGGAACTTATCTTTTATCTCATTTTTTTGGCTTGATATTTCTTTTACAATCTTACTTGGTGCTTTCTTTTCGGGAGTTGTTTCTTCTACAAAATCTTCTTTAAATCTTTCCTTTTTAGGGGCTGAAATATCACTTTGATAAGTGTGATAAGCTTCTTTTTTCGCACGTTCCAACAAATGTTTTGGAAGTCCTAAACGCTGTGCAATTGACAAAGCACAACTTTCACCAGCTTCACCAATTTGCAATTTATATAACGGCTTTAAATTTTCCTTATCAAAATCCATTCGCGCATTAATTAATGAAGCAGTATTCTTAGCAAAATCTTTTATCTCAGGGTAATGTGTTGTTGCTAAGAACAGACAATTTTTCTTGCGAAGTTCGTCTAAAATTGCCACAGCTATACCCATTCCCTCCGCTGGGTCAGTTCCCGAGCCGAGTTCGTCTAAAAGCACTAAACTTTCATGAGAAACATTTTCCAAAATAGAAACAATATTTTTTATGTGAGCAGAAAAAGTTGATAGATTTTCAGAAATACTTTGCCCGTCACCAATGTCACAAAGATAGTTTGAATGCATAGAAAAAGTACTTCCAACCTCTGCCGGAACGTGAAGTCCGCACTGTGCCATTAATGACAGCAATCCAACAGTCTTTAATGCTACTGTTTTCCCACCGGTATTAGGACCTGTAATAACAATCCCACGATATTTTTCACCTAGTTCAAAGTCCAAAGGAACACATTCATCACTTTTTAAAAGAGGGTGTCGTCCTTTCACGATTTTTATCACTCTATCCGTTGTAATCGGTACTTCATTCGCCTTAGTTTCATAGGAATATTTTGCTTTTGCAAAGATAAAATCCAATGTTTCCATATAATTTATATTTGCCTTAAAAGCTGTCAAATTATCATCAACTAAAGCTGTTAAAGTGTACAAAATTCGACGAACTTCATTGTCCTCATCAATTTGCAAAAGCGAAAGTTCATCTTGTAATTTCCCAATAGCGGAGGGTTCGATGAAAACTGTGCTTCCCGTACTTGAAGTGTCAACAACTGTACCCGAAACTTGATTTTTATACTCTTTTTTTACAGGCAAGACAAATTTCCCGTTTCTATTTACAATATTATTATCGGACAAATAATTCTTTTTACTACGCAGAATTGTTTCTAATTTTGCTTTCACAGATGAGTTAATATTTTCAATTTTTCGCCTTATGTCCTGCAAAGTTTTTGACGCGGTGTCCTCAACTTTATCATTTCTTATCGAACGTTCAATTTCCTCATAAACTTCATTTAAATCTAAAAACGACATACTATAATAAGCCAAATTCACTTGCAAACTTTCAGCTTTCTTCAAGAATGTCACCATTCGCTTGCAAGAATAAACAAAACTTGCTACAGCGGACAATTGTTCAGGGATAAGCATTGACCCTTTTTCAGCAAGTGAAAGTATTTTCTCAAGGTCATTCATTGCTGCAAGTGGCGGAGTTCCAATACTTTCAAGGACTTTTTTTCCGTCGGTAGTATCCCTCATATTTTTTTTGCAATCTCTCTCCTTTAGTGTTGGAGTTAATGCTAATAATTTTTCTTTCGCAGAATTGGACAAAGCAAACTCACTTAATTTACTCAATACTTTATCAAATTCTAATGTTTTATATGATTTTATCATGATTTTTCTTTCCTTTTTGATTTAATTTTAATTTTGACAACAAAAAAAGTGTATAGGCACATCTATACACTCAAAATTATACTACAATTATCCCTTTAAAAATTAATAAAAGAAAATCATTAGCTATATATTTATAAAGTGTATTTTTATCAAGATGAAACCTAATAATATTTAAAGCAAACAAACAAATAGGATAAATCCAATTTGCTGATTTTACAAAATTACATATCCGTAATGTTCGGTTATTGAAAATTCAATACCAAAATTAGGCTACATTTAACAAAAAAACACTCCTCACATTCTTAATTTAACATTAGTATTTTATCATATCATTTACAATTTGTCAAGAGATATCTAAAAAAAGTAGAGATACTGCATATTACAATACCTCTACTATCTTAATTTTTATAGTATTTCCTTAATTTTATCAACAAAAACCATGCCCTCATCATAATCATAAGACTGAATACTTGACTTAATATTCAAGATATATTCGTCAAAAGGAGCATCCCACTTAAAGGAACAAATCTCGTCCAAAATACTTTCAATTTCAACTAAATCAATAAAATCAATAGCATCAGCAAGGAGTGGTAATTTTTCCTTAATCAATGATAAATTACCCACTTCTTTTTCCTCTTGAGATTCAATACGACTAACTAAATATTCATGGATACCCTCAATTACTTTATGGAAATCTGTCAAAAATTCGTTTACATTCTCATCGATGAAAACCCAATCTTCCTTTGAAGCAGCACTTTCAAGAGCAAAAGCTTTAGCAGATAAATTTGATGCTCCAATAGACGCAGAAGCACTCTTAATTGCGTGAACTTCCGTCTTAAATGCAAGCAAACTCTTTTCCATAAATAAAGTACGAATGTAAGGTTGCTTTTTCACTCCATCATTATAATAAGCAGAAAGAATGTCTAAATAATCCTCATAATTTCCACCTAAATAACGAAGTCCTTGAGCAATATCTACACCTAGAATTTCTCCATAATCAAAGGCATCTTCAACTTTTTCAACATTAGGATCGAAAGCAATTTGCATTTCATCTGGCAACCATTTTGAAAGAATATCATTCAATTTTCTCATTTCAATAGGCTTTTCAAGAAAATCGTTCATACCCTCTTTGATAAATAAATCCCTAATACCAATAATAGCATTCGCTGTAAGAGCAATAATAGGAAGATTTTTATAATAATCCCCCTCAAGCTCACGAATAGCAATAGTTGCGTCAATTCCGTCCATAACAGGCATCATATGATCCATAAAAACAAGGTCAAAGTGTTCAGCTTTTACTTTTTCAACGGCAATTTCACCGTTTTCCGCAGTTTCAATACTAAACTCATAAGGTGCCATAAGCCCTTTTGCAACTTTTAAATTTACATAGTTGTCATCAACAACGAGAACTTTAGCTGCTGGTGCTTTGAAACGATTTCTTTCCACTTTTTGATATTGAGTAGAAGTTGTGTTATTTAAGGCTGCCGCAATTTGAATAGTGTTTACAGGAAGAACTAGTGTGTAAACTCCGTCCAAGAATTTAGCATTTTGAGTTTGAGTGTACATAACTACTTTTGCTAAACTTCCTTTTTTTTCTAGCAATTGTTGAACTTTAGAAAGGTGTAATGCTGGCGTAAATACGAAATCAAAACCACCTTCTTGCAAATTCTCAAACAACTCAGATTGATTGTCGCAACAAATACATTCACAACCCAATTTTTCAATAGCAAGTTTAAAATATTTTACATATAAAGGGCGTGACTCATAAACTAAAACTCTTTTTACACTTGGCACAGTGGCAATAGGCTCATATTGAGTAATATTTTGAGTAATTTCAACTGTAAAAGTTGAACCCACTCCATATTCGGAGTGCAAATTAATAGTTCCACCCATCATTTCGCACAATTGTTTAGAGATAGCAAGCCCAAGCCCTGTCCCCTCAATGCTACGGTTTTTAGTAGTGTTTACCCTTTCAAATTCTTCGAATAAACGAACCATATCTTCTTCTTTTATTCCAACACCAGTGTCGTAAACTTCAAAAGTAAGATAAACCTCATCTCCAACGATATTTCCCGTTACATCAAAGCCAACATGCCCTTTGTGAGTAAATTTAATAGCATTAGTAAGCAAGTTGATTAAAACCTGTTTAATTCGCCCCTCATCACCAATTAATTTTTGTGGCAATTTGCTGTCAATATATGTAAAAAACTCCAATTGTTTTGATTCAACTCTAAGTCTTGCCATAGCGATAACGTCATTTAACAAGGAAGATAGAGTGTATTCAGATTGGACAATATCCAATTTCCCCGATTCAATTTTTGAAATATCCAAAATATCGTTTATAATAGTAAGCAAATTAGAACTAGCCTGTTTAATTCCCACAACATATTCAGAAGCAGAATGTTCCCCAAGTTCACGAAGTAAAATCTCCGACATTCCAGAAATTGCATTCATAGGAGTTCTAATTTCGTGACTCATATTAGCAAGGAAGTTACTCTTAGCTTGTGAACTTGCAATAGCCTCAGCATGAGCAGACTTTAATTCCTCATCATTTTCAGCTTTTTGAATTATACTAGCAAAAAGCGTTCCCGCTATATTAAGCATATTTTCTTCAACTTCGCTGAATTTTATTTCTTCTTTAAACTTATCTATTCTAATGTATCCCCAATGTTTTCCCTTATGCATAATAGGAGTAATTAGAGCTGCTTTTACACCTTCATATGCCAAAAATGCTTTCTCATCATCAAGTGCATCTGACGCAAGAATATTCATAGTTTTTTCTTTTAATACATAATCATAAAGGGTCGGAAAATGGTCGGTGTATTTAATTAATCGGCCTTTATATATTCTTTCAAGCAATTTTTCAGCATAAATCTCATCATTTTTCCCATTATAAAAAACAATATCCTCAGGTTTATCAAGTAGCAAATCACTTTCCGTAGGAACAGGGTGAATAATAGGTTCATTCCCCTCACGCCACTTAACAATACTTTTACAATAAAGTTCACCATCTATTTCGATGTTTTTCCAAGCTGTAATTCTCTCTCTACCAAAAAGTTGGCACAGTTCAATCAAACAATCTGCGATAATTTCCCTAGCATCACCATCATAAGCAATTAATTTTTGTGATATTTCGGTAACTTTTAAAAGCATTTTATCGTGGTCAACAATCTCTTGAGTGCGTATTTTTATTAGTTCCTCAAGATGTTGTTGGTGTTCTTCCAATTCATCAAGGGCGGTATTTAGCATTTGTTGAGAATTTTTAAGCATATCAATATCTAGGTTTCCACCTACTATTTTTAACGCCTTACCATTTTCATCACGTTCAACAATTTCGCCAAAAACCCTCATCCACAAATATTTTCCATCTTTGCGTTTTACCTGAACTTCCAAAACTTTAGGAGTTTTATTTCTTAAAACTAAATCTTCAATATAAACTTTAAGCTTTTCATTATCGCTAACACTAACAAGTTCTTTAACCCAAGCATACATATTTAGGGTTAAATCCCCTTTTTCATAGCCTAAAATTGAATAAAAATCGTCAGAATAAATAATATCTCCGTTTGTGCAATCAAGTTCCCAAATAGCAAATTTTGCAAGTCTTGCAGCTATAGTAAACTTATTTTGTTCATCAAGCAACTGTTCCGAAGCCGCTTTAATTTCGTTTATATCAATAATTACTCCCGACAAACTTTTAGGAGAGCCATCTTGTAAAAATTCAGTAATTTTCCCTTTGCAAACCGCCCAAATTATAGTTCCGTCTTTTTTAATAAGACGAACTTCTACTTCATAATGGTCAGTTTCACCTCTTAAATGAGCCTGAATATCATTATTCATTTTCTCAACATCTCGAGGGTCAATCATATTATTCCAAGTGCTAGGGTCAGGTTCAATTTCATTAAAATCATAACCCACAACTTTCGCCCAAGTAGGGCTATAAATAATTTTGTTGGTAACATAGTCCCATTTCCAATAACCAATCTTAGAAATATCGAATAACGAAACTAATTCATTGTTAGAAAAAGAGAGTTGCATATCTTCCATTATTGAAAATCCTCCAATTTTTGATTATACTCATGTTCATCAGAAATTTGTTTAAATACGTCAGCAATCTCAATAAAAACTTTTACAAGTTCAGGGTCAAAATGTTTTCCGCTGTCTTTAATAATAATGTCACAAGCAACAGTGTGCGTAAAAGCTTCTTTATAAGGCCTTCTTGAAATAATTGCATCATAAACATCTACAATTGCCATAAGTCGCCCACTAATAGGAATATCCGTACCCGAAAGTCCTTTAGGATAGCCACTTCCGTCCCATTTTTCGTGGTGTGAAATAGCAAATTCGGAAGCTACTCGCAAAAATTCAACTCCATTAATATTTTTCATAGAACTTTTAATAGCTTCTTCCCCGAAAACAGTGTGTTGTTTCATTAAATCAAATTCCATGTCTGTAAGTCTGCCAGGTTTAAGTAAAATGGTGTCAGGGACTGAAATTTTTCCAACATCATGCATCTGTGAAGCGTGAGCATAAAGTTGCGAGTCTACTTCTTTTAACTCCTCACAATAAGCGCTGTCCTCTTTTGCTTTATCCAATAACACCTTGAGATAATTCTTTGTTCTTTCAATATGTCCACCTGTAGACCCGTCACGACGTTCCACCATATCCGACATAGCCTGAACAATCGTATATTGAAGATTTTGAATAACTTTTGTTTTTTCTTTAACCATAACCTCTAAATTAGAGCTGTAATTTTGAAGTTCGTTTTGTTGATGAGTGAGTTTAAGATGAAGTTCCACCCTTTTTAGTAACAAAGGGAAAGAAAAAGGTTTTGCAATATAATCAACAGCACCAAGGTCAAGCCCCTCAAATTCGCTATTTGTATCATCTTTAGCAGTAACAAAAATAATAGGAATATCACATAAAGGAGACTCTTTTTCTTTTATAATCGTAATAAAATCAAAACCCGACATTCCCGGCATTTCCACATCGAGCAAAATTAAGTCAGGAATAGTTCGCTCAAGCACTTTAAGGGCTTTTTCACCACTTGGGATAAGCATAACATCATACTTCTCCTCAAGAGCTTTTCGAGCAATATTCAAATTTGTGACATTATCATCAATAATCATAATTTTGGATTTTTTAAGTATTTCCATAAAAACAACAATTCCTCCTAGGTAAACAAAAGAATTTAATACTTCGACTGGTTAATTAACAATTATTTTAATTATAACATTTTTATGAACAAAATACAATTATTTTTCGAACAAAAAACCACTTATATTATTGTATTATTTGTCATATTTGTTATTGTTTTAACTATTAAAATTAGATTGCCTATAACTATAAAAAGCAGGAGCTTTGGAACATTATTTTATGTTCCAAAGCTCCTGCTTTTTTTAAAAATATCAAAACAAATATATTATTTTTTAAGATAAAACTGGGAAAACATTTTTCTTGCTATTAAGCATTACTTTGATAACAACACCTTTTTCACAAGAAATATCAATATCTCCACCTAACTGTTCAACATTTTGCCTTAACCCTAAAAGTCCACCTTTTTCAATAATTTCCTTTGGAGGATTTTGGTCGAAATTATATAGCGTAAGATTAATCTTTTCATTTTCCTCGATGATTTTTACGATGAGTTTATCCGCCTTTGCGTGACGATAAGCATTTTTCAAACCTTCATTAATGCAAAGTAAAATGAGCCTCTTATAATCTTCATCACAAGGCAAATCCCCTTCAATGGAAACATTACAACCGAGTTTTTCACCGAAAAAAATAATTTGTTCTAGGGATAAACTATGATTTTTATTATGAGAAATTTTCTCGGTAAAGTCCATTAAATTTGCCCAATCTTTTATTAATTCCTCCCCTTGCGACAGGGAAAAATCATCGCGCAACATTTTTTTTGTAAGAGTGAGTAGATTTCCAAAATTATCGTGAAAATCGATTTTCATATTAATTGCAACTTGTTCCTCAGTGTTTTTTTCAATAATATTAGTTAGATTTTTTAATTGAGTTTGTTGTAACGATAATTTTTTGTTCAACTTTTTAGTATCTTCCTTTAGAAAATAAAACCGAGTAATATTCGTAGCTTTAATCTGATAAAAAAAACCTTTATTATCATAAATTTTTCTTTTAGAAAACTGCCAAACTTCACCATTAAAGTCGCCATTTTCTATTAAGAAAGCGGGTTCGTCACTATTAATAACGCAATTTTCCTCATTTCTAAGGGAAAGTATATTATCCCAAAAGATATTTCCGTCCATCAAATCCTTTCCAGTGATTTCCTTTGATAAT
>CAYJLB010000068.1:0-11103 GCA_964370845.1 uncultured Oscillospiraceae bacterium | reverse complement strand
CTTATTTATTATATACCTTTTCTACCTCTTTGTCAACAGGTTTTTGTGGTTTTTTGTCGAATTGTGACATTTCACTTTTTATATCCATATTCTACTTGTTTTTTATGCCTTTTTTACATTTAATTACTTTATTGAACAAAAAACACCGTTAGTACATTCCTTTTCGCCAGTCCTCACACTTTTAAACCTTATTATTTAATAGCTTCACCGCAGTAATTAAACTATATTTTTTCAAGACTTCTCCTTATACAAAAAGTCCCCCATATAAAATGGAGGACTTTAAAGCGGCGAAATGACATACTATTGAGCAGTTTTCTCCTCAATTACACCCTTCAACCCAGCAGCTAAACCAGCAATGCCTTGGATTTCGCTTGGAATGATAATTTTTGTAGCTTTACCGTCAGCAGCTTTTGCAAACGCTTCAAGGCTCTTAATAGTAAGAACATTTTCTTTTGGATTTGCATCATTTAAAAGAACGATACTGTCCGCAAGTGCTTTTTGTACAAGAGCAATAGATTCAGCTTCACCTTGTGCCTGTAGAATTTTCGCTTGTCTTTCAGCTTCAGCTTTAAGGATTTCAGATTCCTTAGCACCCTCAGCTTGTAAAATTCTAGAGATTTTTTCACCCTCAGCCACAAGAACTTGAGATTTCTTATCACCTTCAGCTTGTAGGATTTTCTCACGTCTTTCACGTTCAGCTTTCATTTGTCTTTCCATAGAGTCTTGAATTTCTCTAGGAGGTAAAATGTTTTTAAGTTCAACACGATTAACTTTAATTCCCCAACGGTCAGTAGCTTCGTCAAGGATAGCAGTAATTCTAGTATTAATCAAATCACGAGAAGTAAGAGTTGAGTCAAGTTCAAGATCACCAATAATATTACGCAATGTAGTAGCAGTCAAGTTTTCAATAGCAGAAATAGGTCTATCTACACCATAAGTAAATTGTTTAGCATCAGTAACTTGGAAAAATACAACTGTATCAATTTGCATAGTAACGTTATCTTTTGTGATAACAGGTTGTGGTTTAAAGTCAACAACTTGTTCTTTAATAGAAACTTTTTTAGAAACTCTGTCCATGAAAGGTACAAGAAAATGAATTCCATTGCTCCAAGATTTATAAAAACTACCAAGTCTTTCAATAACATAAACTTGAGCTTGTGGAACAATTTTAATTCTTGTGATAAGAAAAATAACAACAAATAGAGCAACTAAAGCGAAAATAATTACAACGGGATTAATATCATATAGCATAACGAACACCAAACCTTTCAAATTTCATTTTATTTTTTTACAATAACTTTTGCACCGTCAATTTTAGTAACAGTAACAACTTCACCAACTTCAATTTCTTCGTCGGAAATAGCAGTCCAGTCCACACCGTCAAGTTTTACTCGACCATTATGTACGCTTCCACCAATAGCTTCAATAACAACAGCATTTTTTCCAATATCAAGATCAGCATTCGTAGGAACTTTCTTGAATTTCGACAGTTTTCTAACAAGTGGACGTGTTAAAATAAGAAGCATAGCCGAAACAACAACGAAAATTACAATCTGTGCAGGAACACTAACATTAACAGCTGCAGAAATCATAGCTACCAAAGCACCTAAAGCCAACCAAATTGAAACAAATTGGAAGGTTGCGACTTCCGCTACTACGAGAGCTACGAATAGTATCCCCCAAATAATTACATCATACACAAAAATCCTTCCTTTCCTTTCTAAAATCATAACAAAATAGATAAATTTTGTTATATTTATATTATAACAGAAACAATTGTTAAATGCAATAACATTTTAACTAAATATATGTTCTATTTTTTATTTTTATTAATACACTTAATATATGTACTAGCCATAATATTACATTTTAAATAAGAGGAGCTAAAATAATATGAGAACAATTCTAATTTGCGGTTTAATTTTATTTGTCATAGTGTTAATAATCCCAATTTCAATTTATCAAAACAGAGATATTAAAGTAGCAGTTATGGAAACAACCCAAAACGAAGAAATAATCCCAATTTATACCGACCTTGAAGAATGTCTAATGCTCGATACTTTTTCAAAAGAAGTCTATTCAATTCCACTAAAAGAATATTTAATAGGTGCAGTCTTTGCACAAATCCCAGCAGATTATGAAATTGAAGCAATAAAAGCACAAGCAATAATTGCACACACATATATTTTAAGGCGATATGACAAAGAATTAAATTCCCCCAACATAACTTTGTCAGGAGCATATTTTTCAAACGACTTCAATACATATGAACCATTTTACACAAAAGAACAAGCCCAGCTTTTATACGGCTATGACTATCCATATTTTTACGAAAAAATCGAACAAGCCGTAGAGGAAGTTATGAATTTTGTAATCACATATAATGAAGAATACATTATTCCAGTCTACCACAATGTGTCCGCTGGAAAAACTGAAAGTTCTTTTTACTCTTTCGGTGTAGAAATCCCCTATTTGCAAAGCCAAAACAGCCCCTATGATTTACTTCTTGAAGACAACCAGAAACTCGTGACTTTATCTGAAGCTGAACTAAAAGCAAGACTATCAACAAGAATTGATGAACTTGAATTTGATGACAAGCCGGTAAGCTGGTTTAAAATACTTGAAAAAACTCCCGCCGATGGAGTTATTTCCATAATGGCGGGAGGTATGATATTCAATAACGAAAATGCCTATGAGTTGCAACAAATATTAAATCTTCCCTCACCTTTTTACGATTTAACATATAAAGATGGATATTTTACATTTTATACAAAAGGAGAAGGCCACGGTGTAGGCTTGTCACAATTCGGAGCAAATGAAATGGCAAAAGAGGGAAAAACTTTCAATGAAATTTTAACCCATTATTATCAAGATATCACAATTTCAAAAATTAGTACTTTATATTAATTTTTCACATTAAGATTTCTTCAAATCACGAATAACAAGTAATCTTTCCGCCATTTTCGGGTCAGAGTTTTCATAAGAAAAAGGTTTATCTTCTTTTTCAGCATAAAATTCAATAATATCAGTAATTGCAGCAATGTAACGTCCATTATCTTCTTTAGAATTAAAATTATCAGAATTGTATAGATCTTTAGTTTCCTCAATTAAATCAGCACCCTTGCCCTTTAACCTGAACAAACAGTCCGCCGCATCTAAAGGTAACATAACATTGTCCTTATTATGTAGCATTCCTTTCAAAACTTCTTTTGAGGGAATTACATTTTGCAAATCTTCCGACAAATTAAGTAAAGCCTCAGCCGCCGCAAATTTAACAGAAGCATTTTCGTCCTCAAGCAATTTTCTCAAAGTCGGAACAAAATCCCTGTCCTCAAAATAGCAAACAGTTTGAATTCCCCAATATCGCATAATCGGATTTTTATGTTTTAAAGCAAATTCAATGTCCTCTTCTTCCATTTCGTTATCCACAACTTTATTTACAAATTCAAAAATTTCTTCAAAAGGATATTTTTCTTCATCTTGTGCAATTTCAAAAGCAGTAGTGTTATTTTCTTTCGCCAGTCGAGCAAGCTCGGTTTCAGGGATAAAACCTAAATCACGATGATTTGCCATAAAATTAATAACTCCACTTCGCATTTCGAGTAAAGTTTTTCTATGTAAAGGGTCAAGAGCTAAATTATTCATTTGACAAGGGTCGTTTTTAAGGTCATAAAGTTCTTCCATAGGTTTTCGTGGTAAGAAGAAAGCATTTTTTCTATTGTAACTTTTATCTCCCTTTGCAATAACTTCTTTTTCCCAAGCGCTAGTAAAATAAGGAGCCATTTTTTCCATATAAGCAGAAAATCTCCAACCTCGTTGTGGGAAAAAGTTTCTAATATAAATAAAATCTTCACTTTTAGCAATTCTAACAAATTCGGAAATTGAATCGATCCTATTCCTAAAAGAGTAAGAATATTTTTCAAATTTATCGTGAGTAAGAAAGTTTTTTCCATGCATGTGTGAAGGGGGATTTCCACCAGCTAGTTCAATAAAAGTTCGCGGTAAATCCACAAAGGAAACAGCACTACTTTGGACAGAACCACTTTGATAATTTCTAACTAAATGCTGATATTTTTCCGGAACACGAACGATTAAAGGCACATAAATTCCCTCATTCCACATATTAGCCTTTCCACCAGGAATTCCCATTCCATTGTCACCCACAAAAACAATAATTGTATCTTCATAAAGCCCATCATTTTTCAAATGCTCAATAGTTTCCCCAACCATTCTATCCATAGCGGTGATAACTTCGTGATATTGCCCCCAAATTTCACGAGTTTCTGGAGTGTCCGGGTGATATTTTGGAATAGTAAGTTTACTTCTATCACGATATTCTGAAACAGAAGTTCGAGGAGCATAAGTTTCTCTATGTTTAACGGGGTCATTAGGAAAACCATAGCGAGATTGATGTGTACAAGCAAAAGTATGCATAAAGAAAAATGGTTTGTCACTTTTTTCTCTCCAAGTATTTTTTATACAGTTTGCAATTTCTTCGTCATCACCAAAATAAGGAGCAGAAAAAACTGTGTCCCAATCTTCAACCATACCACTTCCCTCTTTATGAACAAAGTTGTAATCAGTTTTGTTAATAGCAGTAAAATATCCCAAGTCACTCATATATTTTGCAATTACTTTAATGTTTTCAGGGAGCAAAACATTGCTTCGATGATTATGCACACCAACAGAAAAAGGATAAACTCCAAGCGCTAAAGTAGAACGAGCAGCCGAGCAAACAGGCGCCGCACTATTAGCATTAGTATAACGAATTCCCTCATTAGAAAGTTCATCTAAATTAGGAGTTATAGCATCAACATCACCATAACAACCAAGATTTGGGCACATATCCTCCGCTAAAAGAAATAAAATATTAGGTTTTTGTTGCATAATAAAACCAACCTTTCATCATATGACACAGCGAATTTATTTAGCTGTGTCATTTTTCATCGCCTTAATAATTTTAGGGAATTTATACATAAATATTAATCCACAGCAAATTGCCGCAGTTGCGTCGGCTACAGCTTCCGCTAAGTAAACGCCTACAACATCATCAAGAAGTTTTGGCAATATTATAGCTAAAGGAACTAAAAGAATTACTTTTCTAAGAAGTGCTATGAAAAGGGAAATTTTCGGTTGAACTAAAGCTAAAAATGTATTTTGACAAGTTCTTTGTATTCCAAAAACTAACATTCCCGCCATAAATATAGGAAGCATTTCCCCAACAGTCTTAATCAGCTGTTCATCATCGGTGAAAATTCTCGCAAAAGTTTCTGGGAAAGTCATCATAACAATTACAATCAACATATTAAGAGATGTAATTATAATAAATCCATATTTGAAACCTTGCTTTACCCTTTCTACATTTCCGTGTCCGTAGTTATAACTAATAACAGGAACATAGCCTTGAGTAAATCCAATTATAGGAACAGAAACCATCATCATCGCACTTTGTAAAACTGTCAAAGTACTGACATAAATATCGCCATAAGTTTCAAGAGTTCCGTTTAAAACAAATCCAACTAAACTTTCAGTAATAGACATTGCGAAAGGTGAAATCCCCATTGCACAAACTGCGGCTACAATTTTCCAGTTTATCTTCATATATTTTTTCTCAATCCTCAAAGTAGCCCTTTCCGAGAATAAGAAAGCTAATACCCAAATAGAGCTTGCACATTGCGCAATAATTGTAGCCAGTGCTGCTCCACTAACGCCCATATCTAAACCATAAATAAAAATTGGATCAAGGATAATGTTTAAACCTGCACCAATTACAACAGAAATCATTGAAATTTTCGGTCGCCCTTGAGCACTTACATAACTCACAAGCCCCGTTGAAAACATAACAAAAATTGTTCCGATTAAATAAATAGAAAGATAATCCATTGAATAGCCTATGGTGTTTGAAGAAGCACCTGTCGCATTCAAAAGCGGCTCCATAAAAATATATGTAAGGGTCATCGCCATTATCGCGAAAAAAATGAGCATTACAAAACCATTGCCCAAAATTTTCCCTGCACGCTCTCTGTCTCCTTTTCCCAAAGCCACAGCAGCAAGCGGCGCTCCACCTATACCAACAAATGAGGAAAAAGCTGAAATAAGCATAATAATTGAGGAAGTTACTCCGACCCCAGCCAAAGCATCAGTCCCAATTTCAGGAATTCGACCTATGTAAATTCTATCCACAATTGAATAAAGCAAGTTTACTAATTGCGCCACGATAGAAGGAATTGTCATTTTTATTAAGAGGGGAAGCATAGGAGCTGTCCCCAACATTTCTTCATGTTTATTTTTCAAAATATTACCCTTTCACTAAGTCAAACATAGTCACAATAATTTAAATACATAAATCTTAAAATTAAATATAAAGTTAATTATCTACAAAAAGGGCTGTTACAGATGAATTATCATTTGTAACAGCCTCCTAAAGTTTATTATTTTTAGAAATAGTTTTCACTATCTAAAAATGTAGCAAACTATAGGGTTTCCCCAAATTAGTCGCTTACATATGGAAGTAATGCTAAGTGTCTTGCACGTTTGATTGAAACAGTTAGTTCACGTTGGTGATATGCACAAGTGCCTGTTACTCTACGTGGAAGAATTTTTGATCTTTCAGATAAGCATTTTTTTAATTTAGCAATATCTTTATAATCGATAGTTTCCGCTCTATCAACGCAGAACATACAAACCTTTTTACGAGGTCTTTTGTTCATACGGTTATTTTCTCTTCTTTCCATTGAGAATTTCCTCCTTTAACACAAAATAAAGTTCATTCGATAGTTTAGAAAGGAACTCCATCGTCACTTAAAATCTCCTCAAAATCACTTAAATCACCAATACTAATTGAAGCATTGTTGTTAGTGTTTTGTGCTGGAGCACTATAATTTTGACTAGCATTATTATAGTTGTTATTTTGTTGGTAATTACCATTTGAAGCGCCACCTTGTTTAGCTTCACCAGTAAAACTTACACTGTCCACGAAAACTTCTGTAACATAATGTTTTGAACCATTTTTGTCATCATAAGTTCTAGTTCTCAAATTTCCTTCAATAGCAATCATTCTGCCTTTTGCGAAATATTTTGAGATAAACTCAGCTTGTTGTCGCCAAGCAACGCAAGAGATAAAATCCGCTTGACGTTCTTCGCCCTGTTTAACGAAACCTCTATCAACAGCAACATTAAAAGATAACACAGAAATACCCGAGCCAGTAGATTTAAGCTCTAAGTCTTGAGTAATTCTTCCCATTAAAATAACACGATTAAGCATAGTTTCTTTCCTTTCTTAGGGTTTTTTACTTAACTAATATTAGAGAACGCATTACGCCGTCAGTAATCTTAAGAATACGATCAAGCTCAGCAGGGAAATCAGGCTTAGATGTGAAGTTAAATAGCACATAATACCCCTCTGTTTCGTCCTCAATAGCATAAGCAAGCTTTCTTTTGCCCCATTCTTGGAACACTTCGATAGTTCCGTTGTCTTCGATTAACTTTGTAAACTTTGCAACTAACTCTTTAACAGTGTCTTCGCCAAGTTTTGTGTTAAAAATGAAAACAGCTTCATAAGTAGCTGAAACTTTTGCCATGAAAATACACCTCCTTTTGGATTTCGCCCATACTCATGTGGTATGAACAAGGATAACATTACAATTATATCAGCATGTCACTCAATTGTCAAGAGCATTTTCAAACTTTTTCAAAATTTACAGTTTAATTTGCATTTTTTTCAAATATTCAGCAAATTCCAACGCAACTTCTGGATGTGTTAATCCAACTTCAACATTAGCCTGTAAAATTCCAAGTTTATTCCCCATATCATATCTTTTTCCAACATAATCAACACCAATCATGCCTTTAGTTAAAGTCAAAGCCTTCATAGCATCAGTAAGCTGAATTTCTCCACCAGCACCGGGGAGAGTTTTTTCTAAAATATGGAAAATTTCTGGTTCTAAAACACATCTTCCAAGTATTGAATAATTTGAAAAAGCCATTCCTCTTTCAGGTTTTTCTATCATATCAGTAACTGAAAAAATATTGTCTTTTATATTTTCAACTTTCAAAGAGCTGTACTTGTATATTTCTTCGGGAGCAACTTCTTTTATCCCAACAACAGACTTTCCACTTTCTTCATAAGCATCACAAAGTTGCTTGCAAACAGGGTAATCACTTACAATAACATCGTCAGCATAAAGAATAGCAAAAGGTTCATCACCAACAAAGTTCTTAGCTTGCAAAATTGCGTGTCCAAGCCCTTTGATTTCCTTTTGTCTAATAAAAGTAATATTCGCCATACTTGAAATATTTCTAATGCTTTGATAAAGTTCGGTTTTTTTAGTGTTTAATAACCGTTCTTCAAGTTCGGGAGTTCTGTCAAAATGGTCTTCAACCACAGTTTTCCCCCTTGATAAAATCAAAAGTATATCAGTAATTCCACTATTTACAGCTTCTTCAACAATATACTGAATTGCGGGTTTATCCACAATCGAAATCATTTCTTTAGGCACAGATTTTGTATAGGGCAAAACTCTAGTACCAAATCCCGCAGCGGGTATAACAGCTTTTCTAACTCTCATTTTTTAAGACATTCCTTCCAAATAAATTTTATAAAAGGATTAACGCCATAGTAATTACAGAATTTATTCCAATAGCAACAAACATAAGTGGAAGGGACGTTCCACCTTTTTTCTCCATTATAAATTCTTTTTCTTCAGTAGTTGTGTCGGTGGAATTTATTTCATTAATACTTTTCTTCACCTTATTAAAATAAATATAATTAGCAAATAAAGAAGCTAATATTTTATATCCATATAAAACCACGTCATTAATTGCAGAAAATGTATTTACAACTTGTTCCGATAAATTTAAACTTCCAATAAAATTGAATAAAGTATTGTCGTAACCCATACTTGAAGACAAAACTACTACAGTCGGAATAAGTGTTAAAAGTTGTAAAATCAAAAACAAAATTCCAAAACCATACATTTTTCTGTAAATATAATAATATTCAGGGAACAAAAAAGCTACCAGATTAAAAGAAACTTTACTCTTAGTTTTTGCAAATTTCATAAAATGAGCAAGGAAATAAATTGGATTTCCTCCAATATATTTTTTATATTCTCTTATTCTAATTTTATCAATTTCAGCATTTTCTCCAAAAGATTTATCATTCTTCTTAGTAAAATCTTGAAAGAAACTTACTCCGCTAGTATGATTTTGAGAACCTCCCATAAAATCAGCACGTTGACTATCTACGGAGGAAAAAGTTTCATCTTTAGCACTTCCATTTATAGGGTGACCGCATTTTTTACAAAAAAGTCCAGCTTTAGGATTTTTCTCTCCACAGCGAAGACAACCAATCAACTCACCATCGGAATAATCAAAACTAACTACTCTTTCAGCTTTCCAAGTTTCGCCTTTATTATGAAGGGAAAAGTTTATGCATTCCCCCTCCTCTTTATAACATTCTCTATGATATGGTGTACCGCAATCGGGGCAAACCACAATATCATCGCCTTCTTTAAAAAACTCTCTACAACTAATACATCTTTCGCCAATGAAATTCGCCATTACGCTTTACCAATCCTTTCCTAAATTTAACATCATTAATACTAGTATATCACAAATAAAAATAAAATCAATATTTTTCATTGTTTTTTCACAACAATTTATTGCAAGGCATAAAAATAATGCCACTCAAAATAAAGTAGCATTATATATTTTTAAGGAGTAAGTCCAATTTCATCAAACCAAACGTAATAATCATTCTCCAAATCAACTGGTTTTGGACTAAGTCTATTCATATAATAAATAATTTCTCCAGTAGTAGTATTTATTGAAAACTTAAAATCATCTACCTTTGAAGCTTCAGATTGTGCAGTACCTACAAAATAATAAGGTCGGCTAGAATTCCACTCACCCGCTGCACCTCTTTCGTGAAATTCTCCACTTAAAACTTCACCAATAGCCTTAGTTAAATCAAGTTCAAATTCCAAACCAGCTTGGTTATTAGAATTTCCAGCACTAGCCAAACTACTTACAGTATCAACATAAACTCTCCCCGAAATGTCAGCAGTGTCCGCTCCGTCTGTTTCCCAAACCACATAAATAGTGGTATCAGCGGGTATTTTTTGTGAAGCACTCATATCCACCACCGAAACTAAAGCAGCATCACGCAAACTTCTTGCAATATATAAATCATGAGCCTTTTTACCTTCCTCCACATATTTCAAGTATTGAGGAGCAAGTATTGCCGCTAAAATTGCTATAATTGCAATAACAATAATAAGTTCAACCATAGTAAAAGCTTTATTATTTTTAATAATTCCCTTCATAGCACTCTCCACAACAAATTAATTTTTATTTTATATAATTACGGAATTAAACCGATTTCTTCAAACCAAACATAACTGTCAATATTTAATTCAACAGATTTCAAATTACTCTCATCTTTATAATAAGTTATTTTGCCTGTAGTAGAATTTATAGAAAACTTAAAATCATCTATCTTTGAGGCCTCGGACTGTGCTTTTCCGATGTAATAAAAAGGTCTTTCCGCATTCCATTCGCTAGCCTCTCCGCCCAAAGTTTCACCAATTGCAACAGTTAAGTCATATTCAAATTCCATACCCAACTTATCATTAGAATTCCCAGCAGTGGAAAAATTATTTTCAGTATCCACATAAATTCTTCCCGCAACTTCAGTTGAACTATCTTTAGAAGTTTCCCAAACCACAAATATTTCAGTGTTGTTAGGAATAGAGTTATCAATATTTGCCTCAACAACACAAAGAATAGCAGCTTGACGTAACTTTTGTGCCATTTGTAAATCGTGAGATTCTTTAGATTGTTCAAGAAAACGCAAACTTATAGGCGCAACAACAGCTACCAAAACTGCTAAAATAGCAAGAACTATAAGCAATTCAGCAAATGTAAACATTCTATTATACCGCCGATATTCTCTATTTCTTTTGAATAGCATACTGCACCTCCTAAAAACGATATTTATAGTATTATTTTACAGCATTGGTAAAATAATGTCAAGAAAGTCAAGTAAAGAAAAGACGGATATCACTAAAATATCCGTCTTTTAAAAAAGCAAAATTATTATTT
>CAYJLB010000067.1:0-11196 GCA_964370845.1 uncultured Oscillospiraceae bacterium | reverse complement strand
CAGGATTCGAACCTGCGGCATCTTGGTCCCAAACCAAGCACTCTACCAAACTGAGTTACGCCCCGTTGTTTTATTCTTCGCTGTATTCTCTCGAAACAGCTTTATTAGTATACAACGTTTATGAAGATTTGTCAACAGTTTTTCTGAAAAAAAAGTAAAATATTATCATTTTGGTTATATTGCTTATTATATCGCTTGAAAAACTAATTACATTTGTGCAATATTTTTAGCACTCTCTATTGACAAGTGCTAAAAAACGTGATAAAGTATATTTAGCACTCAAAGAGGTCGAGTGCTAAACTCAAAAGATTGTTTGTAACGGGGTGTGACGATTTGGATGAAAGAAAGTTAAAAATTCTTGCAGCTATTATAGATGAATATATTTTAACGGGTGAGCCGGTTGGTTCTAAAGTAATTATGAATTTAATTGACCTTAATGTTTCGGCGGCTACTATTAGAAATGAAATGGCTTCTCTTGAACAGCTTGGTTATTTAGAACAGCCCCACACTTCTGCTGGAAGAATTCCTACTTTTAGTGGATTCCGCTTATATATTGATAAGATAATGTGTAAAAGCACTTTGCCTGATGAAGAAATTCAAAGGCTTGATAAATTACTTGATTTTGATGATTTTAGCGAAGATGTTATTATTGAAAAAGCTTCAAATGCTCTTGCTGAAATTACAAAATGTGCAATTGTTTCTACAAATATTAATCCAAAGTTTTCTGTTATTTCAAAAGTTCAAGTTATTCCTACGGGGAGAAGGCTTTACGTTATATTAATGATTACCTCCTCTGGTAACATTAAAAACAAGGTTTGTCGCCTTGAGTTTGATTTAACTGATGAACAATTGAGTTTTTTCGCTGAATTTGTCAGTGAAAATCTTGAAGGGTTAACTTTAGATGATGTTTCGGAAGATTTTATGAACAAAATTGCTGTTGCAATGGGAACTTATATGTTGACGCTTACTCCTTTAATGTCGAGTATTTTGAAAATGTCACAGGATATGCTGTCCCTTGAAGTAAAACTTTCTGGGGAACAAAATTTGCTCGCTTGCAAAGATTTTGAGCAAAATGAGATAATTAAGTTTATTGAAAATAAAAATGAATTCCTTGAACTGTTAGACCAAAGTTTTAGCGATTTACAAATTATTTTTTCACAGGAAAATGACGAGTCCGACGGAAATACTTTTTCAATTCATAATTCTAGTATAATCACTTCTCCTATTAAAAAGAAAGGGAACAGCATAGCTTCCCTTGGGATAATAGGACCTATGCGACTTGATTATGCGAAGATTATTCCTTATGTAGAGTATTTTTCACAAAAAATTTCAGAAATTCTGGAAGATGAGGACGATGAAATATAAATTATAAAACCAAAGACAATTATGAAAGGTGGAACAATCTTTAATGGCATTCAAAGACAAAAAGAAAAAAGATGAAACAACTAAAGAAAATGCAACTGAAAACGTTGATAATGTTTCTACAAATGAAACTGGTGAAGTTGCAGAAGAAGCTACTGTAACTCTTTCAAAGGAAGAACAATTAGCTCTTGACCTTGTGGCTGAAAAAGATAAGTATATGAGGCTTGTGGCTGAATATGATAACTTCAGAAAGAGAAGTAGTAAAGAAAAACTTGAGATGTATGGTGATGCTACTGTGAAAGCAGTTAACGACATACTCCCTGTTTATGACAATTTTGAAAGAGCTTTATCGGCGGAAACTGCTGATGAAAATTTCAAAAAAGGTATGGAAATGATTTTTAATATGCTAAAAGAAGCACTTAAAAAGCTTGGTATTGAAGAAATTGACCCTACTGGACAAGAATTTGACCCTGAAATCGCTCAAGCAGTTAATCAAATTGAAGATGAAAATTTAGGTTCAAATATCGTTGCTCAAGTTTTCCAAAAAGGATATAAACTTGGGGACAAAATTATAAGATATGCTATGGTTGTAGTAGCAAATCCATAAAAACACTTACATTAATATAACAAATACAATTTAAAGAAAATAAAAGGAGAATTTTATCATGGGAAAAATTATTGGTATTGACTTAGGTACAACAAATTCATGCGTTGCTGTTATGGAAGGCGGCGAGGCAGTAGTTATTGCAAACTCTGAAGGCGCTAGAACAACACCTTCTGTTATTGGTGTTTCAAAGACTGGAGATAGACTTGTTGGGCAAGTTGCTAAACGTCAAGCGGTTACTAACTTCGACAACACTGTTAGCTCAATCAAACGTCATATGGGTACTGATTACAAAGCTGATATGGGTGGAAAAACTTACACTCCACAAGAAATTTCAGCTATGGTACTACAAAAACTTAAAGCTGATGCTGAAAGCTATTTAGGCGAAACTGTTACAGAAGCTGTTATCACAGTTCCTGCTTACTTCACTGACGCACAAAGACAAGCGACTAAAGATGCTGGACAAATTGCTGGTCTTACTGTAAAAAGAATTATCAACGAGCCTACTGCTGCGGCACTAGCTTATGGTATTGATAAAGAAAACGACCAAAAAGTTATGGTTTATGACCTTGGTGGTGGTACATTTGACGTTTCAATCATTGAAATGGGCGACGGTGTACAAGAAGTTTTAGCTACTGCTGGTAACAACAAACTTGGTGGTGACGACTTTGACCAAAGAATTATTGATTGGCTAATTGCTGAATTCAAAAAAGCTGAGGGAATTGACTTAACTAACGATAAAATGGCTATGCAAAGACTAAAAGAAGCTGCTGAAAAAACTAAGATTGAACTTTCTTCAACTGCTACTTCAAGCATTAGCTTACCATTCATCACAGCGGACGCTACAGGGCCTAAACACCTTGAATTATCACTTTCAAAAGCTAAATTTGATGAATTAACTCACGATTTAGTTGAAGCTACTATGGGACCTGTTAAACAAGCTCTTTCTGATGCTGGCTTAACTCCTAGCGACTTAAATAAAGTTCTTTTAGTTGGTGGTTCAACTAGAATTCCAGCTGTACAAGAAGCTGTTAAAAATTACACAGGAAAAGAACCATTCAAAGGAATTAACCCTGATGAATGTGTTGCTCAAGGTGCTGCTTTACAAGGTGGTGTGCTTGCGGGTGACGTTACTGGACTTCTTCTTCTTGACGTAACTCCACTTACTTTAGGTATTGAAACTGCTGGTGGAATTTGCACTAAGATGATTGAAAGAAACACAACTATTCCTACTAAAAAATCACAAGTTTACTCAACTTATGCTGATAACCAAACTGCTGTTGACATCAACGTTTTACAAGGTGAACGTGAATTTGCTAAAGATAACAAACAAATCGGTATGTTCCGTCTTGATGGAATTGCTCCTGCACCAAGAGGTATCCCTCAAATCGAAGTAACTTTCGATATCGATGCTAATGGTATTGTTCACGTTTCTGCTAAAGACCTTGGAACTGGAAAAGAACAAAACATCTCTATCACTGCTTCTACAAATATGTCTAAAGACGATATTGACGCAGCTGTTAAAAACGCTGAAGCTTTTGCTGCTGAAGACAAAAAGAAAAGAGAAGAAGTTGAAACTAGAAATGCTGCTGACAGCTTAGTGTTCCAATGTGAAAAAGCTCTTGGCGAAATGGGCGATAAAATCACTGCTGAAGAAAAAACTAACCTTGAAACTAAAATTAATGACCTTAAAGAAGCTCTAAAAGGCGAAGATATTGAAGCTATCAAAGAAAAACAAGAAGCTCTACAAAAAGATTTCTATGAAGTTTCAACTAAAATGTATCAAGCTGCTGCTGAAGCTGCACAAGCAGAGCAAGCTGCAAATGGTGATGCTGGTGAAGCTGCTCCAAACGATGATGTTATCGATGCTGAATTTAAAGATGCTGAATAATAACTATATATTGAATTAATATAAGCACTTCTGCCGATTAAAATTTACGTAATTTTAATCGGCAAGCGGTGCATAATAAGATTTTTTATGCCATTTCTTTTTATTTTGGCATAAACATTGGTGAATTTAGAAAGGAATGGTTATTTAAAGTGGCAGATAAAAGAGATTATTACGAAGTCTTAGGGGTTGCAAAGGGAAGTTCTGATGATGAACTTAAAAAAGCTTATAGGAAAATGGCGAAGCAATATCACCCTGACTTAAACCCGAATGATAAGACTGCGGAGTCTAAGTTTAAAGAAGTTAACGAGGCTTATGAAGTGCTTTCTGACTCAGGTAAAAGAGCTAAATATGACCAGTTTGGACATGCTGGAGTTGACCCATCTTATGGTGGTGGTGCTGGCGGTTACGGCGGTGGCTTTGGCGGTTTTGGTGATGTGAGCGATATTTTTGAAAGTTTCTTTGGTGGAGGTTTTGGAGGTCGTTCTTCTAACCCTAACGCTCCTCGCCCTGGAAATGATATTAGAGCTAACATTATCCTTGATTTTATGGACGCTTGTAAGGGTAAGACTACCGAAGTGCGTGTAAATAAAATGGAAGTTTGTGGCGATTGTCACGGAAGTGGTGCTAAATCTGGTACAAATACAAAATCTTGTCCAGATTGTGGTGGTAGAGGTTCGGTTAAAGTGAATTCTCGTACTCCATTTGGTGTTATTTCTCAAACTAAAACTTGTACTAGATGTCACGGTAAAGGTAAAATTGTTGAAACTCCTTGCCCTAAATGTTCGGGTCAAGGTAGAAGTCGTGTTGCTTCCACTCAAGAAGTTAAAATTCCTGCGGGGATTGATGACGGGCAAACTTTACAAGTGCGTGGTGGCGGTGATGCTGGAACAAATGGCGGTCCAAGTGGAGATTTAAATATTAATGTAACTGTTCGTCCTGATCCAATTTTCGAACGAGATGGATTTGATATTTGGACAGAAATTCCAATTACTTACACTCAAGCTTGTTTAGGTGATACTATTACAGTTCCGACTATTGATGGAAAAGTTACTTATAACGTTACCGAAGGCACACAAACGGGCACTGTTTTTAGATTAAAAGAACGTGGAGTAAAAAAACTTCACAGAAATGGACGTGGCGACCAATATGTTAAAGTAACTGTTGAAGTTCCGTCTAACCTATCTAAAAAGCAAAAAGAAATATTAAGACAGTTTGAAGAAAGTCTTGATGATAAAAATTATAAAAAGAGAAAATCATTTTTTGATAAAATTAAAGAATCTTTTTCAAACTAAACAAGCGTGACGCTTGACCCATTCTCGACGGGGTAACCCCGCTGTTATGCCCGCGTTTTTGCGTTGTAGAGATGGTAAGTTTGGTGCCACGAGGTCAAATTTAGTAGGGGCGACCTGTGGTAGCCCGTCACTAAACAAAAATATCCCAAAAAAGCACAGATTTTTCAAAGAATAACAAATAAAAAAGCCTATCCAAATCGGATAGGCTTTTAATTTTTATTGATTTAAAAAGTCGGAAACAAACTCCTCGGCAGGTACAGGGTGAGCAAACAAATAACCTTGACCATAGTCGCAATTCATTTCTTTTAAAAGTTCGCGTTGTTCTTCATTTTCTACCCCAAGGGCAAGGAATGTTCCAACGTTCATATTTTTACACATTGATATAATATATTCAACGATTTTTTGATTTTTCGTTTCGTCAAATTTCTCAAATAATTTTCTGTCAAGTTTAATGTTTTGCGGAACAGCACCTTCGACTTTTGTATTATCAATCATATTGCTAGAATGATAATCAAAATAGTCCATTGTAACTGAAAAACCGTTTTGTTGTGCAAAAGCAACTTTTTCAGATAATTTATTATCGTCAATTTTTCCATATCCGTCGGTAACTTCAATGTCTAAATAATGATAAGGCACTTGATATTTGTCACACAAATTCATTATTTCAGGAATTGCATCAGATTCAAGGAATGTAGTTCTTGAAATATTTACTGTAATAGTAATCTCTTTTCCTTTTTTAATAAGGTCACGCAAAACCATACAAACTTGGGTTACCACAAAAAAGTCAAGGTGATGAATTACTCCGTCAATTTCATATTCAGGGATAAAAGTGTCAGGTTTCAATAATGTTCCGTCAACTTCATACTTTCTCAAGAAAGTTTCTGCACCAACAATTTTCCCCGTTTCAAGATCAACTCTTGATTGAAAATAAATTTTGAAAAATCCAAGTTCAATTTCACGAAGCAAATCTTTCGCAGAATTATATTTAGCATTCATTTTACTAGCAAGCATACTCTTGTAGTAATTTTTCTTTTCGATATACATAAGTTCGTCCGAGTAAGAAATTTCCTTCAAAACATCAATTTCTCCCTCACGCCAAACTACACCAAGGGACATATTGCATTCAGTGTCACTTGCTATAAACTGTCTTAAACTTTCAACCAATTGTTCGAATTCATCACTATCCTTTTCAGTTTCAAGGACGATAAATTCATCTCCACCAGCACGATAAACATTATCGCCAAAACTGCTCACTAAAGCAGTGGCACATTTTTTTATAATAAAGTCGCCGTAATCGTGGCCATGCTTATCATTCGCACTTTTTAGACCGTTCAAATCGGCATAAATAATACCCAATTTTTTAGGCGGAGTAACATTAAACTCTTTTATTACTTCAATATATTTATTTCTATTATAGCAGTTCGTGTGTGCATCACGATAACTCATTCTTTCAAGGTCGTCGTAAATTCTTCTTTTTGCAATAACTTCTACAATTAAATAAGAAATTGAAGAAAGTAAAGGCGAAGTTATATTCTTTGTAGGAAATTCCACACCAACAAAGCCTACAATTTGGTTTTTGAAAATCATAGGTGTGAAAATTGTATCAAAATCCCCTTGGATAACTTCAAAAAAAGTTTCCCATTCAGGGTTGCCAACAAACTCTTTACAATGCAATGTAGCAATTGATTCATCAAAACTATCCGTTAAGACTTTCGAAGTAATAACAGGCATTTTTAGAGATTGGGCGTTAATTTTTTCAATTAAATCAGCAAACCACTGATATGAATTTGACATAATCTTATTTTTAAGCTCAAACTCAAAAAGATAAACACGTTTTGCACCATAGTAATTAGTTAGCACGTTTAGCAGTTTGTTTAATGTAACTTTTGTATTATCATTTTCGGTTAAAGTATGAATACATTTTACTATTATTTCTTCAACTGACAAATCCTGTATATTATTAAATTTTTCCAATACCTTAACCCCCTTTTTGTAAGATTGAAAAATAATAAACATGAAATTATATGCAAGTAATTATAACACAAATATGAACAAATTGCAAGGATTAAAGACCTTTTCGGGGATTTAAACAAAATATACCTAATGTTTTTGTATATAAATCTACCATATGTAACTTTTTAGTTATTTGTATAGGAGTTTTGTCGAAATTTGTCCCTTATATTTTACATAAATTTAACACAATAAATATATACAGATGACTATTAAATATTGTATAATAAAAATTATTAGTCTTAATGATTAAGTTTTCTTATTAATTATTTTTTGAAAGGTGCTGAGAAAATGGCTTCAACTTATACACATTATCGATTTGCTCAAGATGTTTTGGAACTGTTGCCTGAATATATTGCAAAAGATATTTATTGCAATAAAAGTCTTTATGACATTGGACTTCACGGACCTGATATTTTGTTTTATTATGGCCCATTAAAATCTAATCCTATTAGTAAGACGGGATTTGGTATGCACGATGTTAAAGCTGATGAAATTTTATATAATTGGATTGAAAAATTGGGGAACATCCCTCTTGAACAAGGGCTTTCTTACATATATGGCTTTATTACTCACTTCGCTTTAGATAGTTGTGTGCATCGGTTTGTTGAAGATTACATTCACGAAAGCGGAGTTGACCACGGAACTATTGAAGTTGAATTTGACAGGATTTTGCTTCATACTGATGGATTTAACCCTGTGAAAACTAATATTACAACTCACATACAACCCTCAAATGAAAATGCTCGCGTTATTGCAAATTTTTATGACGGAATTGATTTTTCACACGCTAAAAAAGCTTTATCCTCATTTATTTTCTTTAATGATGTACTTTTAGCACCTTGTCCTATAAAAAGAAAAGTTATTTATAAATTGCTCAAGATAACTGGAAATTATGAAAAGATGAAAGGTTTGATAATTTCTTACAAGCCCAATAAATTGTGCAAAAAAAGTAATATTGAGCTATACAAGAGATATAAAAAAGCTCTCCCTATTGCTGTAAAATTAATAATTGATTTTCATAATTGCTTGATAAGCGGAAAAAGTTTGGACGAAAGATTTAGTCACACTTTTAGTCATCAAGATAATGAATAATTATAAATAAAAAATAGAGAGAAGGAAAAAAATTAATGACACTATCAAAATTCAAGCTTACAAAGCTTGAAAAATCATGGGTAATGTATGATGTTGGTAACTCAGCTTTTACATTGCTTATTACGACAATACTACCGATTTATTTTAACAGCCTTGCTACTGCTGGCGGACTTAGCGAAACTCAATACCTTGCTTATTGGAGTTATTCTGCTTCGGTTACTACTTTAATTGTAGCTTTTTCTGCACCGATTTTGGGGGCAATTTCAGATAAAAACGGAAGGCGAAAACCTATTTTTATCGCAAGCCTTGTGGCGGGGATTACCCTTTGCGCTATTATGGGATTTATTCCTCATTGGCTTGGATTTTTGGCAGTGCTTACTTTAGCAAAAGCGGGTTATTCTGCTAGTATTGTTTTCTCGGACTCCATGCTTCCTGATGTAACATCTAAAGACAGAATGGACGTTGTTTCTTCTTATGGATATGCTTTTGGTTATATTGGAAGTTGTATTCCTTTTGCTATTAGTATTGCTATAGTTTTATTCGCAGAACAAATTGGAATTTCATCAACATTATCCATTCAAATTGCAATTTTTATCACTATAGTATGGTGGTTGTTATGTTCTTTTCCTATTATAAAAAACTACAAGCAAACAAGTTACACTGACGTTGATAAAGGTGTGATTAGAGATAGTTTCAAAGACCTTTTAAAAACAACTAAAGAAATTATTAGAAATAAGAAAGTCTTACTATTTTTAATTGCATTTTTATTTTACATCGATGGTGTTTACACTATTATTTCAATTTCTACTGCTTATGGTGAGGCTATTGGTTTAGACAGCACGGCTTTACTATTAGCGCTTTTAGTTACTCAAATTATTGCCTTTCCGTCTGCCATTTATCTTGGAAGATTGTCGAGAAAGTTTAAGAGTGAATTGATTATAACTCTTTGTATTATGGCGTATTTAGGGATTGCTGTTTTTGCTATTTTCCTTGACACTGAAATGGAATTCTGGATTTTAGCTGTTATGGTTGGATTGTTCCAAGGTACAATTCAAGCTCTTTCACGTTCTTATTTTGCAAAAATTATTCCTGCTGAAAAATCAGGTAAATACTTTAGCTTTTTAGACATTTTCGGCAAAGGTGCTTCTTTCATGGGAACGTTCTTGTTCGGATTAGTTGCCGATGTTACAGGGCAAATTAATATGGGCGTTTTAGTTTTAGTTGGAATGTTTATTCTAGGACTATTCTTCTTTAGAGTTGCTATTAGAGAATGATAAAAGGTAGTGATGAAGCATATTTTGTTTCATCACTACCTTTATTTTTATTAAGAATTGATAACGCTATTGGGATAAAATTTGTTTAAAATCAATTGAATTTTTATACTAGGAAAACCATATATCAACTTGTGATTTTGGAATGAAAAATTGTCCGTTTATATATTCAAACTTTGAATCAGAAGTATAGAGTCCAGCGGAGAGGAACCCTTCTACATCTATTTTGGAATCGAAAATGTCATAGAAATCATCATAGCTTAAACCAACATATTCGGCTGCCTCAGCTAAAGTGAATAAAAGTTTATCTTCAAGACGTTTTGAATTATTAACAGCCAAATAAACGTTTGCTGCTATGCTAATTAACAAACATAATGACAAAATGATAATAACTAAATTTTTAGATTTTAGCATAAGACACCTCCAAATAATTTATATTGTGCGTGGTTGCTGTTTTTTCAATGGTGAGATTACTTATATATTAATTATATAGGAAATGTGGTTTGGTTTTATTATAAATTAATTAAGATGTTATAAATATTTATTAAACAATTTTATCTTTTCGACTTTGGATAGGGTTTTTTAACGTCGGTTGTTTCTAGTAGAAAATCAATACTTGTATTATGAAATTTTGCAAGATTAATTAAAACATTGGTAGGTATATCAATATCACCACATTCATAATTACTATAGACACGTTGGCTACAGTTTAAATAATCTGCCATTTGTTGTTGAGTTTTGTCGGCATCTTCCCGAAGGTTTCTAATTCTTTCGTACATAAATATCACCTCTAAAATATTATACCTTTGTATTGAATAAACTATTGACTTTTAGCGAATTATTCGCTAAAATATAAACAGTGAGGTGATTATCTATGCCGAATTATAAGGAAATGTACTTTGATATGGTAAGGGAAACTGAAAAAGCTATTAATATATTAATTCAAGTCCAAAGAAAGTGTGAGGAATTATATATTAATGATGACGATAGGGCAAATATTATCCACTTGCAAGAAAAGGAAAAAGAATAACACTAATAATTGTATAAAACTACACATATTATATAATATTATAAGAAAGTTGAATTATAAGGGGAGTGTGTAATGGTTTGTACACTTTTTGAGTTGCAAAATAAAGAGGTTATCAATTTAATAGACGGAACTCGTCTTGGTTTTGTTGATGACATTGAACTTGATACCGAAAAATCAGAGGTTTTGTCCCTTATTGTTTACGGGCGACCTAGGTTTTTCGGCATTTTCGGTAGAGAAGATGATATTGTTATTCGCTGTGAGGAAATTGAGTTAATTGGTGAAGATGCGATTTTAGTCAATATGGAAAAAAATAATCTTTACTCAAAGGCAAGACGTTTTTCCTTTCAAAATGCTGAAAAATAGTTTTTATATAGCTTTTATGGCAATTGTCATAAAATGTTTTGTTAAATATAATCTGAATTTTACATATATTTATTCTTAAAGGTCTTGCAATGAAAGAGAATATGTGTTATAATATTTAGGCAATTCACACCCGTGGATTTTAAATGTTGGTGCTTTTCTTATTAAGGGAAAAGAAGCATTTAAGCTAATTTACGGGGAGGAAAATTGAAAAAATTTTAAAACCAAAACAGGAGGTAACTACCATGGCAGTAGTATCAATGAAACAACTTCTTGAAGCA
>CAYJLB010000066.1:387-11486 GCA_964370845.1 uncultured Oscillospiraceae bacterium | reverse complement strand
AAAGATACAGTTCAGAAAATAAAATTGAAATAATTTACAAAAAAACTGAAGATAAATATTTAGAAGCTCTAAAAAAGCAAAGTGAAGCATTACCGAAAGTTCCTTTAAAAGTTGTTTATTCACCCCTTAATGGAGCTGGAAATAAGCCAGTAAGACGTATATTAGATGAAATGGGAAATGTGGAAGTTATTATCGTTAAAGAGCAAGAATTACCTGATGGAAACTTTCCTACTTGCACATATCCTAACCCTGAAATCAAAGAAACTATGAAATTGGCTACTGATTTGCTTATTGAAACAAACTCTGATTTTGCAATTGCGACGGACCCGGATTGCGATAGGGTAGGTGTAGCGGTTTTAGACAAAAATAATGATGTGCAACTTATCAATGGTAATGAAATGGGCTGTTTGTTATTCGATTTTATTTGTCAAAAAAGGATAGAAAAAGATACTATGCCAAATAATCCAATTGCAGTAAAAACAATTGTAACAACAGAAATGGCAAAGGCAATTGCTGATAAATATGGAGTTAAACTTATCAATGTTTTGACAGGGTTTAAATTTATAGGAGAGCAAATTTTTCAGCTAGAAGAAAAAAATGAAAGCAATCGCTATATTTTCGGGTTCGAAGAAAGTTATGGTTATCTTTCTGGGACATATGTGAGAGATAAAGATGCAGTTAACGCTGTTATGTTAATTTGTGAAATGGTTGCCTTTTATAAAGAAAAAAATATGAATTTAATAGAAGCTCTTTTATTCCTTAACGAAAAATATGGATTTTATAAAAGTGAACTTTTAACTTTTGATTTTGAAGGTCAAAGTGGAATGAAACAAATGAATGATATAATTGATAAAATTCGCAATGAAAGACCTAACGAATTTGCAAATTATTCAGTTGAGAGATTTGTTGACTATCAAAATGATGAAACCAATCTACCCAAAAGTAATGTAATAGAACTTTCATTACAAGGCGATAATAAGGTGCTTATACGACCTTCGGGGACTGAACCCAAGCTAAAAATTTATCTCACAGCATTTAATAAAGATGAGAATACCGCAAATGAAATTTTAATGCATCTACAAAATAAATGTAATGATATTATTACAGTTCAATAAAGAGGAGAGAAATTTATGAAAATTGCATTCGCACACTTTAGAGTAGGTGAAACTGATGGAGTTTCATTGGAAATGGATAAATGGCGTCACGTTTTAGAAGAACAAGGCCATGAATGTGTTTATGTTGCAGGAAGCAAAGGAACAGTAGATGCTTACATTATAGATGAAATGCATTATAGAGGCGAAGTTAATGAATATTTTCTTCAAAAATGTTATAGAGAAAAAGATGAAAGTATTAGTGAGGAAACCCTAAAAAAAGAAGTTTTTGACTATGCTAAAAGAATAGAGGACAAACTTAGTGATTTTATCGTAAATGAGAAAATTGATATAGTTGTTCCAAATAATATTTGGTCCCTTGGATGGCATTTACCTTCTTGCATAGCTTTTACAAATGTTGCTAAAAAGTTCAAAAATGTTCGATTTATAGGACATAATCACGATTTTTATTGGGAAAGAATACTTTACTCTAACCCTACAGTGTCTTTTGTTCATGATATTTTTAGAGATTACTATCTTCCTAAAGGAGAAAATATCACACATTGTGTAATTAATAAAATTGCACAAGAAGAAGTGTTTAAACGCACGGGTATAGAAGCAATTGTTGTACCTAATGTTTTTGATTTTGCACAAAACACATGGAAAAAAGATGAGTATAACGCTGATTTAAAAGAAAAACTCTCTATTAAAGAAAATGATATTGTAGTCTTGCAAGCAACAAGAATTGTTGAAAGAAAAGCAATTGAATTTGCAGTTGAAACTGTTGGTAAAATGAGCGAAATTAAAGAAAATTTTGTCGGAAAAGTTTTATATAACGGAAAAGTTTTTGATAAAGAGAGTAAAATTCATTTTATTCTTGCTGGTATAAATGAATCAAAAAAATACTTAGAAACTTTAGAGAGCAAAATAGAAAAATATGATATTTCTTATCACTATATAAACGATATAGTTGACCATTCGAGAAACACAAAAGAAGATGGTACAAAAGTTTATTCTTTATGGGACACATATGTGATTTCGGATTTAGTTACTTATCCTTCAATTTTAGAGGGTTGGGGAAATCAATTACTTGAAGCTATGTTTGGCAAATTACCTGTACTTGTTTTTGAATATCCTGTGTTCGAAAAAGATTTAAAACAATCGAATATTGAGTACATATCTCTTGGGAATTCATATTCAGGTGAACAAGGAGATTTGTCAATCCCTGAAAGTATTGTTAATAACGCAGCAGAAAAATCACTTGAAGTTTTATTTAACAAAGAAAGTTATGAAACTCAAACGGAAAGAAACTTTGAAATCGGTAAAGAAAATTATTCTTACCAAAAACTAGAGGAAATACTAATAAAGGTTTTTGAGCTGTAATTACAGCTTTAAAATATGAAAAAAATTATAAGAAGAAAGGTAGTTATTAAAATGAAAAAATTTAGAAAATTACTAGCAATTCTTTGTGCAACAGCAGTTTGCACCGCGGCTTTCGTAGGTTGTTCCGAGGACAGCGGAAACAATGGAAGCAATGAAGGCAATGATAACAGCTCTAGCAGCGCTAATAGCGCTAGTAGCGAGACAGGAGGATCTTCTGAAGATGAAGTTACAACTATTCGTGTACATTCAGGTCTTTGGAGCCGTGTAGAAGAATCACAATATATTCGTGATGTAATTATCCCACAATTCGAAGAAGAACATCCAAATATTAAATTGGAATTTGAATTTGCTACAAGTACAACTGATATGTTAGCTTCTCTTGAAGTTCAAAGTGAAACTGAATGGTCAGATGATATTATTATCAATCACGACGGTGATATGTCTTATATTATTGATAATGGTTGGGTTACTGATATGACTGAATTCAAAAACAGCCTTGGACTAACTTTTATGGAAGTTTTTGATAAAGCTACAGTTTCTGATGGAAAAGCATACTTCCTACCAATTTCAGCGGACGTATATTTAACACTTGTAAATAACGAAGCACTTGATTATCTTCCTGAAGGAGTAGATCCAAACGCTTTAACTTGGGAAGGTTATGTTGAATGGTCAAAAGCATTATTAGAAGGTACAGGAAGCCCTAAAACTGCTTTAGGTTATATGCCACTAAAATCAGTTCCATATCAAGTAGGTGCAATTGCACTTTCATACGGTGGATTATTCCCACAAGTAGATAGCGATGGCTTTAAAAAAGCAATGGGATTTGTAGGCGAAATGGCTCCAACATATGTTGCTGACGGTGCTACTGCAGATAATCCAGCAGCTCTTTTAAACAGTGATCAAGCATGGTTGACATTCTACCACATGGGTCCAGTATCAGAAGTTTATAGTGCAGCTCCTTCAAAATACACTGTTTACCCTGCTCCAAGTGGTGACAACGGTACAGGTTCAATCGCGGGTGCATTTGGTATAGGAATTACTCCTGGCGGAGCTGAAAAACAAGAAGCTGTTGAAACATTCTTAAAATGGTTTACAGAACCAGAAACACTACTAAGTATTGTTAAAAACACAGGTGGAACAATTCCTCCAATTCAAGAAGTTATGGATATTATTGATGATGAAAACGCAACTGAAAACGTAATTAAAATGGGTATTTCAACATTACAAAACGGTATTGTTTCAGGAACAAACGCAGCGTTATACCAAGACTTTAATGCAGTTAAAAACGTATATGACCAAATAATTGCAAAAGTTTTAGCAGATGGTTCAGTAGATGATGCATATCTAACAGAAATGCAAGCAGAACTTGACGCATTATTAAAATAAAATATTGTTAAATATAGTGGTGGGGAAATTTTTTCCACCACTATATTACAAATGGAGGAATTATATGAAAAATAAAATAAAAATGCAGAAGCTAATGCCATATATTCTGCTTTCTCCTACCATTATTTTCTATCTATTGTTTTGGCTTAGACCAGTAACAAGTGCTGTTGGAGAGTCTTTTACTGATTTAGAGGGGAATTTTTCTTTAGGGAATTTTACAGCGATGTTTAGCGAACCCACTTTTTTAACTGGGTTTATGAATACATTAATTTTTACATTTATATCTGTTATTGTGCAATTTGTATTGGCATTTGCAATGGCATTACTATTAAACAAAAAGTTCAAAGGTTCAAATTTGGTACTATTTGTTGCAATGATACCAATGGCAATACCACCTACAGCAATTGCAATTTTATGGGAAACTGGACTTTCTTCAGTTGGTTGGATAAATAGTCTTCTTTCTCAATTTGGTTTAGCTGATGCAACTACACCTATTCAATGGTTAGGTTTTGAGGGAATGGACGCACTTTTACTGTTAGTTGCTATTGATACTTGGACTGTATTACCTTCAGTAATGATAATTATTTTAGCAGGACTTCAAAATTTAGATCACTCATATGCAGAAGCGGGTTCAGTATTTGGAGCATCAAAGTGGCAAATTGTTAAGGATATTATTTATCCTATCTTAAAGCCATCAATAATGACTTCCTTAATTTTAAGAATGATTTCTGCGCTACAAGTTTGGCAAATTGCGGTTATGTTATTTGGTTATGGACGAGTTCCATTCTTAGTTGAACGTGTAGCTTATTATAATGAAATGGTACCGGGACTAGAAAACAGCACTAAAATGGCAATGACTTATTCTATATTTGTAACTGCAATTGTAGTGGTGTTCACTTTCATTTATTTGAGAGTTAACAGTAAGGGGGCTTCAAAATGAGAACAAAAAGGTTAAGTAATTTTGTAAGCGGATCTATAGGTACTTTATTTTTAGCATTTGTGGTATTATTAGTTATAGTTCCTATTGCATATTTTATTGGTTTTTCATTTTCTTCCGCAAATGAAATTTATGATTTTCCAAAACAAATGTTACCAAAGCTAAGTTATGACTTAAAAGTTAATTATCAAGATAATATGTATAATGTAGCTTTTAAAGATAGCGATGGAAATTATGAACTTGTTATTTCAACTGACGAGCTTTATAAAGTAAATTCAATTTTATCTCGTGAATATTCAATTGTTAAAGATTTAGATGAATTAGAGCAGGATTTTCTTCCTGCAGTAAATGGCGAAGAACTTGAAATCACATATGAAAAAGATATGTTATATAATTTTAAATTATTTTTTGAAATTGTAAAAGATGCTTTTCCTGGTATGATAAACAGTTTAGTTGCAGCGGGTTGGACAATTTTAATTTCCTCAACTATAGGAAGTTTAGCTGGATATTCTCTTGCAAGATATAATTTTAAGGGAAAATCTTTTGCAAATATTATGATTTTGATTGTAAGAATGTTCCCGTCCATTGCTATTTCAGTTCCTATGATAATTATTCTTGCTAATATGAATTTATCGGGAAGTATGCTAGGACTTGCTATTGTTTATTCAATACCTAATATAGGACTTACATGTTGGATTACAAAAAGTGTATTTATGGGTATCGGCGTTGAACTTGAAGAAGCAGCTCAAGTTTTTGGTGCTACAAAATTGAGAACTTTTTTCGGTATAACTTTTCCACTAGCATTACCAGGGCTTGCGGCTTCGGCGATGTATGGATTTTTAGCTGCATGGAATGATTCTATTACAGCATTAATATTAGCTCCATCTAATCCTACTTTATCACTTGCAATATACAAAGGATTGGGTTCAGCGGACATACAATTATCGGCTGCAGGTGCGATAATTCTAATTTTACCAGCATTAGTATTCACATTTATAATCAAAGGTAAACTTACTAGCCTTTGGGGAGATGTTAAAGTATAAGCAATGTAATTTGGTAAAATTTTTGCTAAAAAATTGTGTTTGTGACGTGAATCAACACATTTTTAAGTCAACAAGGAGGAGAAGTTTGAAAATAAAATTTTCAAACTCGGAGTTTATGTGTTTTTCGTACTTTAAGAACGAAACTTTTTTCACTTCAAAAGTTGGGTGAAAAAAGACACACAAAACGTCCAGAAAGGAATGGTTATAATAATGAGTTATTTACAATTGAATAATTTAGTAAAAGAATATGGTGGAAAAGTTCGTGCTGTTGAAGAAATGCAACTAAATATTGAGCAAGGTGAATTTGTTGTATTTTTAGGACCTTCAGGTTGCGGTAAAACTACAACAATGAGAATGATTGCTGGGCTAGAGGATATTACAGCAGGTGATATAATTTTAGACGGTAATAGAATAAATGATTTATTGCCAAAAGACAGAAATATCTCAATGGTATTCCAAGGGTATTCTGTTTGGCCACATATGACAGTAAAACAAAATATAACTTATCCATTAAAATTAAAAAAAGTACCTAAAAAAGAATGGGACTCTATTATTGATATGGTTTCGGAAATTACCGATATAGGTCAATATTTAGATCGCTACCCATCTCAACTTTCAGGTGGACAAAGACAAAGAGTTGCGGTTGCAAGGGCAATTGCTGTTAAACCGAAAGTATTTTTAATGGACGAGCCTTTAAGTAATCTTGATGCGAAACTTCGTGTTTCTATGAGAACAAAGCTAAAGGAAATTCATCAAACAGTTGGAGCAACAACAATCTTTGTTACTCACGACCAAGCTGAAGCTATGAGTTTAGCAGATAAAGTTGTAGTTATGAATATGGGTGTTATTGAACAAATTGGTTCTCCATTGGAAATTTATGATGATTGCGAATCTAAATTTGTAGCAAATTTCATCGGAACACCTCCAACTAACTTCTTTGACGTAAAAATTGTTGAAGAAGGTGGAACACTTGTTTGTGTAAATGAACATTTTAAAACAGGAGTTCCTGAAAGCATTGAAAAGACACTTAGAGATAAATATTTAGGAAAAGAAGTTTCTATTGGTATACGTCCAGAAAATATTAATATTACGGGTACAGGTAATATAGATGCAACTGTTCAAGTAGTTGAGCCACAAGGTTCTTATACAATTTTATCTGTTCTTACCTCAAATATGCAATATAAAATTATGGCTTCTGGAAAAGTAGGTCAATGTACATTCGCTGTTGGAGAGAAAATGAAAGTAAAATTTGATACTTCAAAAGCAATGTTCTTTGACAAAGATACTGAAAAACGAATTAGATAACCTATTGAAAGGATGAATATTTTATGTTAAAATTAAAACGTTATTCAAATGAGCCTATTTTTATTAATAACCCACAAAATGAATGGGAAGCGGCAGCAGTTTATAATGTGGCTGCAATAAAAGAAAATGATGTTGTACATATGTTTTATCGTGCTACTGATAAGAACTCAAATGGTAGAGAGTGTAGCGATTATCTGAATTATATTGGACATGCTACTTCAAATGATGGAATACATTTTGAACGTGATAGTAAACCAGTTTTTGGTCCTTCTGAAGGACAAGAAACTAGAGGCTGCGAAGACCCGCGTGTAGTGAAAATTGAAGATAAATTTTATATGCTTTATACAGGTTTTGGTGGACGTTTCGGTGGAGATTTTAGAATTTGTATGGCTGAAAGTTCAGATTTAGTACATTGGGAGAAGAAAGGTGTAATGCTAGAGGAATCTAATAAAGATGCATCTTTCTTCCCTAAGAAAATTGACGGAAAATACGTTTTAATACACAGAAGGTCACCTCATATTTGGATTTCTTACTCAGATGATATGATTGAATGGACTGACCATAAAATTTTGGCTCCTGTAATAGAAGATAATGAATGGGAAAACTTTAAAATAGGTTTGGCGGGTCCTCCTGTTGAAACAGAAAAAGGATATGTTCTATTCTATCATGGGGTAAGTAATGAATTTGCTGAAGTAGGTAGGGACCTTACTTACAGACAATATTCTTTAGGTGTAATGCTTCTTGATAAAGATGACCCATCAAAAGTTATTTATCGTCAAAAAGAACCGATTTTAGTGCCAGAACTTGACTGGGAAAAATATGATGGCTTTGTTCCAAATGTTGTTTTCAGTTGTGGGCAAGTTGTAATGAATGATAAAATATATGTCTACTACGGTGGTGCAGATAATTTTACAGGATTAGCTACTTGTGATATGTCCGAAATTGATAAACTTTTTGATAATGTAAAATAAAAAAATTAACAATAAAATATTTAAAAGGAATGGTAATAAGTTTGAAAATATATTTTCAAACCACGATTTTAATCGTTTGGAGTTATTGTACATTCGTCCCTTAAGAACGAAAAGGCAAAACGTCCAGAAAGGAATGGTATTAAGCATGAATTTTAATAGGAAGATTTTAGTGGTCGTGATTTTAATTTGTGTTCTTATTACCATTACTTTGCCACAATTATTCATTGAAACTGTAGATGAATCGGAATTTCAAGTCACAGTTTTAGAACCTCAAGAACCTGAACAAATTCAAATTGACAAAGAACTTGTTCGGGTTCTTTCCGATGTTTATGGAGAAACTTTTTATCAAGGGTTTGCTATAAAAGATTATCAAATTCTCTTTATAAATCCACTAACGCAAGAAGCTACTTTATATAATTCGGAATGTTTAGGAAATGAGTATCATGAAGTGTCTTTTAATGATATAGAGGAAACCCTTTTAACGGTTAATGACCATATGTTCGAAGTAAATGGTTTTGAAACAGTAATAGTTAATATTGCTTTTGAAGAAAATATATTAGAACGCATAATTATGACGATTTATCAAAATAATTACAGCAAAAGCGAGGGTATTCCCCATATTGACGAGTATTTTGTTTCTATAGATGATAATTTAGAGGATAGAGTTTACAGAAATAGAATGATTGTAGAATTCAAGGAATATCTTGAAACAAATGACACAGCTCACCTTTCTTATTACAACGATATTTGGTTGCAATGGCAAGAAAATAGTGGGAATATGTATGTAAATGAGTTATTGGACTTTGATGAATATGAGGGTGGAGCATATTATGTAGAAAGGCAAATCCATGCTTATGTAAATAATCTTAAAATTGAAGATGTATTAACTGTTGATATGACAGAAAATTTTGTCAACAAGCTAGATGAATACAAATACCTTGGAATGTTTAAAGCTTATTTATCGGATAAAGAAATAGAGCATTTAGTAGCAAAAACAGCTCCAGAACATACAGCTTTAGAAAATGAAATCAAAGATTACTACAATGAATTAGCAGCTTTGTCAGAAGAAATAAGTAACGCTAATTTGCAACCAATCGAAATAGAGAGTATTTATACTAAAACATCAATAAAATTAGCTTCGGGAACTTATGTTTTATATGATAATCAGGTTATAACAGGCGAAAATTTAAATAATTATGACATTTTAGTACTAAAAGTAAGTACGAATAAATTAGAGTATTATACATTATAAATTTTGTTTTATTACTGGAGGAAATAGTATGAAAACAGCATCACAAGCATTTAGACAAATATCGGAAGAAATATCAAATGTTCAAGAGATAGACATTACTCCTTATGAACAACCGGAAATTGACGGACCTAAATTTTTCTTGCAAGCAAACGACGTTCCTTTTGAGCGTGCAACTGATGTTATTGAAGTTAAAAAGTTTGATAAAGGAGTTTCGCTGGTAATTTCTACTCACATTTATTTGGCAAGATAAACATATCGTTATAACCATTGGAACTGTTGAATGATTTCATTAATTCCATCAATTTAGAAGCAGGTGAATTTTTGTATTCATCAGATTTTTTGTATTCTAAATACTGCTCCAACATTTCTTTGTTTTCAGATAAAAACACATCTGGGTTTTGATATGATTTTTTTGTAGTTTCAAGCATTTCGGAAATCTGTTCTGTTCCAATATGCTTTGTCCCCTCAATTAAATATTCTTCTAAATCTTTTGGAATGTCTAAAGTAGGAAGACTATCTAAAAAGGATAAAATGGTTTCGTATGCAAGTTGTTGGTATTTTGTCTTGATTGGTTCATTTAAAAAGCGTGCAAAGTGGATACAAATAAAGCGACCATAATACCCAGGGAATGCTTCTAACAGCCTGTCAGTAATGGTTCTACTCTGCTCAATTGATTGCAACTCTATACTTATTTCATTATAAGATGCACCTTGACTCAGTTTTTGAAGAATTGAATTTTTAAGCATATCACGACTATAAGCTAATTCTTTTTTTACGGATACAGTTTGTAATGCCGAGTTTGTTGTGTCGTTTAGGATTTGCTTAATTTCTTCAATTGAAATGTCTAACTTTCTCAAGACACTAATTTTATTAAGTTTTTTAATGTCTTGAGCATTATAGTTTCTATACCCATTTTCTAAAACAGATGGAAAAACAAGACCTTGCAAAGTATAATATTCGATTGCCTTCTTAGTTAATTTTGTGAGCTTACTCACTTCATTTATTAACATATCTATCACCTCAATATTATCATAAGCTAACACCTAAGGTGATAGTCAAGTCTTTTCTAAAAAAAATATATAATCCACCCCACTAATAAACCTCTCAAAAACTACGTTGCTTCACTAATTCTACCACAAATACAATAAAAAATCAATCTAATTCCCTTACTTAAAGCACCAAAAGTGTCGCAAAATTAATTACTACACTTTCGATTTTACTCGCCTTGAATAAAAATTTCTTCACATTCAAGCTGTGTGTTTTTTAAGTTTTCTACTAATTTTTCAAGAGTTATTTGCTTTAAATCTTCATCTTTGATAGAAATAATTTCCTCAATTTTCTCAATTGTATCAGTAGTTTCATTGAATAATTTTAAATATAATTTCTTATACATAATGATATTTTCACTCCTTTCTTAAATTATTTGAACTCATAATAGGTTCGTTTTAACATTATATCACATAATAGGTTTAAAATGAACCTATATAGAATTTATTTTTTAATTTTGAAAGGAAAATTTATTTATGAAAGAAGTAAAACATTTATCCCTTAGAATTGATGAAATTACATTGAAAAAATTTAGATTTGTGTGCGATTATGAGGCTCGCTCTGCTAATAATCAACTGCTATATTTTGTGAGAAAAGCTATAACAGAATACGAAAAAGAGCATGGTGAGATTATTATTGATGAAAATATTGAGGATATATAACTAATTATTCTGTTGTTTCAAA